>JAKSDM010000837.1 GCA_022360135.1 Pseudanabaenales cyanobacterium
CTCGAAATGGAATCCTTATGGGATGATCCTCCTCCCAAGCCAGCAAAGCCAGCAGCGACAGGCTCCGCCGCCAAGGTAAATCTGACCCCAGAGTCAAAACCATCCATGTTTTCTCCTAGAAAGGATTCATCTGAGGCAGCACTCGAAATGGAATCCTTATGGGATGATCCTCCTCCCAAGCCAGCAAAGCCAGCAGCGACGGGCTCCGCCGCCAAGGTAAATCTGACCCCAGAGCCAAAACCATCCATGTTTTCTCCTAGAAAGGATTCATCTGAGGCAGCACTCGAAATGGAATCCTTATGGGATGATGATCCTCCTCCCAAGCCAGCAAAGCCAGCAGCGACAGGCTCCGCCGCCAAGGAAAATCTGACCCCAGAGCCATCGTCGTCAATGTTCTCTTCTAAAGAGGATTCATCTGAGGAACGGACTCAAGTGTGGGCCTCTCCAGTGACATCTCCCAAGCAAGAGTCATCCGAAGGGCGAACTCAAGTGTGGGCCCCTCAGAAGACTGATTCACCTCAGGCGAAACCCGCTGCCAAGGTGAATCTGACGCCGGACCCATCACCGTCAGTGACATCTCCCAAGCAAGAGTCATCCGAGGAGCGGACTCAAGTTTGGGCCGCTCAGAAGACGGATTCACCTCAGGCGAAACCCGCTGCCAAGGTGAATCTGACACCGGACCCATCACCGTCAGTAACTTCTTCCAAGCAAGAGTCATCCGAGGAGCGAACTCAAGTTTGGGCCGCTCAGAAGACGGATTCACCTCAGGCGAAACCATCATCTAAGCTAAATTTCACCCCGGAGGCATCCTTGTCTAAGGCGGCCACGCCTGCCAAGGCAGAATCGTCGGAAGAACGGACTCAGGTTTGGGCCGCTCAGAAGACGGATTCACCTCAGGCGAAACCATCATCTAAGCTAAATCTCACCCCGGAGGCATCCTTGTCTAAGGCGGCCACGCCTGCCAAGGCAGAATCGTCGGAAGAACGGACCCAGGTTTGGGCCTCTCAGAAGACGGATTCACCTCAGGTGAAACCATCGTCTAAGCTAAATTTGACCCCGGAGGCATCACCATCTAAGGCGGTCACGCCTGCCAAAACAGAGTCATCCGAGGAACGGACTCAGGTTTGGGTCGCTCGGAAGACGGATTCACCTCAGGTGAAACCATCGTCTAAGCTAAATCTCACCCCGGAGGCATCCTTGTCTAAGGCGGACACGCCTGCCAAGGCAGAGTCATCCGAGGAACGGACCCAGGTTTGGGCCGCTCGGAAGACGGATTCACCTCAGGCGCAGCCCGCTGCCAAGGTGAATTTGGCACCGGACCCATCACCGTCAGTAACTTCTCCCAAGACAGATTTATCCGAGGAGCGAACTCAAGTTTGGAGCTCTCAGAAATCTGATTCAACTCAGGCGCAGCCCACTGCCAAGGTGAATTTGACATCGACCCCATTGCCGTCAGTGACGTCTCCTAAGTCAACATCATCCGAGGAGCGAACTCAAGTTTGGAGCTCTCCGAAGACTGATTCAACTCAAACAACTCAGAAGCAGCCCTCTCCCAAGGGAAATCTGACGCCGGACCCATTGTCATCGAAAGGGAAGACCTCCGAGGAACGGACTCAAGTGTGGGCCTCGCCTGGGACTTCTTCCAAGGGGGCGTCATCTAAGGAACAGACTCAAGTGTGGGCCTCGCCTGGGACTTCTTCCAAGGGAGCGTCATCTGAGGAACGGACTCAAGTGTGGAACTCGCCTGGGACTTCTTCCAAGGGGGCGTCATCTAAGGAACAGACTCAAGTGTGGAACTCGCCTGGGACTCCTTCCAAGGGAGCATCATCTGAGGAAGGCACTCAAGTATGGGCCTCGCCTGGGACTTCCCCTAAACGAGAATCTTCGGAAGAACGAACCCAAGTGTGGGGTTCGCCAGAGACTTCTCCCAAGGGAGCGTCATCCAAGGAACGGACTCAAGTGTGGGTCGATCAAAAAACTGATTCACCTCAGGCGTGATTACCAATAAGGCATTTTCATAGGTAGGAACTATCAGACGACAAAACACAAATCAGGCAACAATCAAACCAATCCGACTAAAGTCGGAAGTTGAACGCGCAATACCTTATTCATTTGGGTTCAACCATGACTACGATACTCTATGGCTTGACCAGCCATTTCATGTTCAAATAATTTGGCCAAAATCAGGAGTTGTAAGAAATATGCTTAAGTTTAAAGTGATCTATCAACAAACCGGTGAGTTTCAGGAAAGGAAATTAACCCCTGACTTGGTAGCTCAAGGTGGGGGACTCATTGGTAGACACAATAAATGTGACGTAGTTTTGAATAGTCCTGACGTCAGTCGGGTACATGCCAGAATCATCCACAGAGGGGGACAATACTACTTTTCCGATCTGGGCAGTACCGGGGGCTCCACAGTCAACGATGAAGAAGCTCAGACCAATCAAACCTTTCTTCTGAAACCAAAAGATCTGATCCGAATTGGTGGTTTTACTCTTTTAGTGGAAGCGGTGAAGCAAGAGAAAAAATCAAGACCTAGACAATCAAGTTCTGGTTCAGTCTGGGGTCAGATAAGTGCTATTGGTCAATATGTGGCGCCGTTTACAATTGTATTAGTGTTATTAATGGCCTTGGTAGCTATCAACGTTCTGCCTACACCGACATTTGGGAATGTTGAAATTGACCAACTACTCCATAGCGGCATAGATTTCGTCAAAGGTTTGATCCACCTTGGTGAAGCGAACTACTCTCTGATGAAGGTCTTTGGTTGAGGTAAACGGACTGAATTGAAAGTATAGCTGTCGCCATCTCAATTAGGACAAGGGGCTTAAGCCTCTTTTTGGCTACAGCCCCTTGAAATACCCTATCGACCATGGTAACTGCTACATATTTCTACTATCGATCAAGAGCAAGACAATAAATAACTTGGGCAGGGTCCCAACTTAAAGCGGGAAATTATCCCTGAGAGAGAATGCAGAATGCAGGCTATAGCTGACTCCTAACTCCTGTCTTCTGACTTCTGACGCTTAACTCCTAACTCCTGTACATTCATCTGAATTTTTTACTTCTCTCTTGGAATTAGACAGCTCTATACCAAGACTTGAAGAAACTGAAGGAACAGATTTTAACTCCTCTCAATCTTAGAGATTATGTGGATGAGGGGTCTCAACTTAAAGCGGGAAATTATCCCTAAGAGAGAATGTAGAATCCAGTTGTCACTTGTCACCTGACCAATGGCTTCTGACTTACGGTCCAGCCAGAAGTTCTGGCTTAAGTGGACGCCCGTCGATAGAGTATAACGCTCGCAGTCTTGCTGTTTATTAGCCTATGATGGCGGCTCTGGCCTGCATAGCTGAATTTCTGCATTCAATCTGAAGATAAATTACATTTTGCGTAATTTGCCGCTTGAATACCGCAAACCTTTGTAAGGGCAAAGACTCTTTTACTCTAATCAGAGTCCAGCATTTTGCCGGCATCTAACTAAACGGTATTCACCTTCTCAAACCGTGGGTAGAGATGGAAATCAATTTTTCAGAGGCGGAACAACTAGATTCGGATCAACCTCTAGGTGGGCGTTACAAGATCATTGATCAGCTAGGGGAAGGTGGATTTAGTTACACTTTTCTGGCAGAAGACCTGCATTTGCCGGGCCATCCTCGCTGTGTAGTCAAACGGCTTGATCCCCAGACAAGCGATATGACTACTCTACAAACAGCAAGGCGCCTGTTTGAAACAGAGGCGCAAGTTCTCTATGCGCTTGGCAGCCATGACCAAATCCCTCGCCTGATGGCGCACTTTGAGGACAATCGAGAGTTTTATCTGGTCATGGAATTGGTCGAGGGAGAGTCGCTGAAAGAGCTATTGGCAGACCAACCTTGGCCACAGGCAGAGGTAGTTGTTCTGTTGAAGGACATTCTTCAAGTACTGACATTTGTCCATCAGCAATATGTCATTCATCGCGATATCAAACCCTCCAATCTGATCTGTCGCCATCAAGATGGCAAAATTGTGCTGATTGACTTTGGCGCTGTTAAGAAAGCAACTTCTCAGCTGATTAATTCAGAGGCGGAATCACCTGTCACTATTACCATTGGCACCCAAGGTTACATGCCAAATGAACAATTAGCCGGGAAACCTCGTTTTAGCAGCGATGTGTATGCCGTTGGCATAATTGGCATCCAAGCATTGACAGGCATTAAACCCAAAAACCTTGACCATGATCCCCGCACGGGTGAAATTCTCTGGCATCATCAGGCCGCTCACGTTAACCCAGAATTGAGGCGGGTCTTGGATCATATGGTGAGCTACCACTTCAAAGATCGCTATCAGACAGCGGCAGAGGCGCTTCAAGATCTTGAGAGTTTGCTCGATAGCCATTCATTGGATATGGCTATTGGCGCTGAGCCTGCATCACTTCCGGTTGAAGTCGAATTTGGCCCCGGTTTTTTGGCGAAACTCCCCCAGGAGTCTATTGCCGAAACGCACTCATATGCGCCCCATGACCCACAGCTGACTTCATTTTCACACCCGTCAGGGCCAATTTCCCAGCCTCCTTCTCGGCAACCGTCGCGGATTTTACGCACCCTCCGTACGGTTCCTTGGAAGATTTCATTTGGAGCAGGCATGATTGCTGCCGCGACTTTTGTGGTGACCCCACACTTGAGCAAGGGGCAGCGAATCACCTTATCCTCCTTGCCGTGCAAAGAACCGGCTCTCTCACCTCTTCCATCCAAAGAGCCTGATTTTGAATACAGCAATGGCATCAAGTATTACGGACCTACAAAAAATGGTTCTCCCAGCGATGGTCGGGTGATTATGACTTTCCCCAACGGCGATCGCTATGATGGAGATTTTGAAGGCGGTAAGCGTAGGGGATGTGGAACATTCGAATTCTCAAACGGTAGAATCTACATGGGGCAGTTTCAAGATGATCAATTTGAAGGTTTAGGAGTTTGGACTCTAGAGAATGGAACTCAGTATGTCGGGGAATTTAAAGATAATCGGTGCCATGGTAAGGGCACATTCACATTTGCCGATCGCACATCCGAGCAAGGCATTTGGGAGCAAGGAAAACTGGTAGATGGAAATTTATCCTGTAATCCATGAGCATCCCAATTTGTCCCAAGTTTGTCTCCTGCTTCTACCTAGACTTGTAAACAGGGGTATCTAACCCTTAGGCGACCCCACCCTCAGAGTATGGAACAATGATGTTTCGCTCATTTAGAATAGGGATTCGGTTGATGGCTAAGGCTCTTTCATAATGTATATTCAGAAATATGTATGCCGGTTAATCGCCGTTTAATTCGTAATCTATTCAAGGCTACGAGTTTTTGGCAAGATAACTATCTGATATTGCGAGAGTTTAAATATTTTCGCCGAATTATATTACTGACTCTAGTATTCACTTTATTAGCGGCTTTGCTTGAAGGGTTTGGAGTTGGCTTTCTACTCTCCTTCTTGCAAAGCATAACTCAGCCGGATACCGCGCCAACTCAGACTGGTATTGAGTGGTTTGATGTTTGGGTCCTGGGGGTAAATGAATCGGCTACTAAGCGCATCTATCGGATATCGACTCTGATTCTAGTAACCACTTTACTGCGTTCAGTCTTTACCTATCTAGGAAGAGCTTACAGTGGCTTTTCTCAGAGCAACCTCACTTACCGCTTGCGCCTGCGCATGTTTGAGCAGCTGCAAGCGCTAAATCTAGGCTACTTTGCTAAGACCCGCTCTGGAGAATTAGTCAACAGCGCCACCTCTGAAATTCTGCAACTTGGTCGGGCTTTTGATGTCATATCTTTTTTCCTGGTCAGGGGATCTACTCTATTGGTCTATGTTGCATCAATGATCTTGCTTTCTTGGCAACTAACGGTAATTTCAGTTTTCCTGTTTAGTCTCCTCTCGGTAGGAATATCAGCCCTGATACGACGCGTTCGAGAAATTAGCTTTGCGCGGACAAAGGCTCGTGGTTGGTATGCTTCAGTAACTCTGGAATTTATCAACGGTATTCGCGCTGTTCAGGCGGCGGCGGCGCAAGATTTCGAGCGAAAGCGATTTCAAGATATTAGTTTTCAACTCCTAAAAGCTGATAGCAAATCTTTTGTATTTGGAGCCCTAATAGAGCCACTATCAGAAGGCATAGCTACCACTCTGTTAATTGGTATGCTGTTATTTTCTTTTGCCTTCCTAATTCCTAATAACAAGCTACAGGTGGCCTCATTACTGACCTTCCTATTTGTCTTATTTCGACTCATACCCATTATCCGTCAACTCAATGGAGCTAGAGCTAAGTTTGGCAACTTTCAAGGTTCAATCAATAATATCAAAGAGTTATTCAGAACGGATAACAAACCTTATTTACTAGACGGAAAAGTTCAGTGTTCTAAGCTGAAACAAGCGATTGAGTTTAGATCGGTTAACTTTGGCTATGATGCGGACAATTTAGTATTACAC
>JAKSDM010000210.1 GCA_022360135.1 Pseudanabaenales cyanobacterium
CGGCCATCTTGTAGGGGATCGGCCGAGCCGTCATCATCGCCCGAAACTACTGGTACGCCGCAAGCCATCGCCTCCAAATAAACAATGCCAAATCCTTCTTGAGAAGGCATGACATAAGCATCGGCGAGAAGATAGTGATCGACCAGCGCTGCTGTCGGGACAAAGCCGGCAAAGACTACCCGGTCAGCAACTGCCAAATCTTTAGCAAGCTGAGCCAGTCTGGGTTGATCATCTCCCCGGCCAATCACAAGATATTTAACATTGGGAAATATCTGGGCGATTTCAGGAAGGGCCCGGATAGTGACGTCAACCCCCTTGTAGATATCTCCAGACCACAAGCGAGCCACTGTCATCAAGACCTTGGAATCCGCCAACTGATATTTTTCGACCAGTCCAGCGGATTTAAGCCCTAAGTTAAATATCTCGCCATCCACCACACAGGGTATTAACTCAATCATTTTGGCGTCTAACCCATTCGCTTGACAGGCGCGATCTCGACTGTAGCGACTGATTGTCCAAATCTTGTCAGCAGCTTGCAGGGCGCGTTTGTGGGTTGGCGTTAGCGGATACCAAACTTCCTTGCCGTAGGTCAGTACGGTGTAGGGAATGTTCAACCACCGACAGAGTCCTCTCACCAAAGGGGCCAGTCGAATGTGACCGCAAAAAATTCGCTTAGGACGATTTCGCAGCAGACAGATGATTAGGCATAGGGTTAATCGAATGCGCCCCAATGTCGGCCATGGAGTTTTCAGGTAATGGAATCGTAAGTGGCTATCTCTAAACGGATTGGGGCAATTGGGTCCATCCCGCAGGATTAAGATATCGGCAACGGGTTTTGCAGGCAGAGACAAATAAGCACTGAGAATATCTTTCACATAGGACTGAATACCTCCCTCACATTCAAACACCTCTAAAAACACAAAGACATGTTGGGTGGATGATTGATTAATCGGATGGTGATTTGACACTATGCTGGCCTACTCTTGACGGGTGAAACCTGTGGGTTTACGATACTTGCTGATCGACTGTGATCGGGGCTACAGCACCAGTTTTCAAGCGTTCTAAATCAGTTCGAACCATAGTCTCAACCAGCCTCTCAAAGCTGATCTGAGGTTGCCAACTAAGATTTTTCTTGGCTTTTGCAGGATTCGCCACCAATTGAAAGTGCTCATCAACTCTCAGCAGGTTGGGATCCACATCGACATATTGAGTCCAATCTAAATTGACACTTTCAAAGGCGGTAGCGATTAAATCTCTCACACTATGAAGTCTTCCAGTGCCAATGACGTAGTCCTCTGGGGTGTCAGCCTGCAGCATAAGCCACATAGCTTCTACATAGTCCCCCGCAAATCCCCAATCTCGTTTGGCGTCCAGGTTACCCATGTAGAGGCGATCGCTTAATCCAAGTTTGATAGAAGCCGCTGCCAGTGAAACTTTTCGGGTCACAAACTGAGGCGGACGCAAGGGCGATTCGTGATTGTAGAGAATACCACTGCAGGCAAATAATCCATAATGCTCCCGTTGATGCACCATTGTCCAATGGGCGTGTAGCTTAGCGGCTCCATAAGGATTTTTAGGTCTAAAGGGGGTCAACTCAGACTGGGGAGAGTCCTCAACATGACCAAAAAGTTCGGAGCTACTGGCTTGATAAAATCTGGTTTCGAGCCCAATCTGACGGATTGCGGTCAACAGACGAGTTGCCGTACCTGTCACCAAATCCAATGTTCCCAAGGGATCGGCCCAGGACTGAGGTACAAAGCTGGGCGCAGCTAAATTGTATATCTCGTCAGGCTGCATTTGCTCTACTGCGACGGCTAACGCTTGACTGTCAGTTAAATCGACAAAATAAATCTCAACCTGATCAGCTAAATCTCCTAACTTAGTTACACTGCTTTGACGCGATGGGGGAGCCAGTCCGACCACGCGATAACCCTTGTTCAACAATAAACGGCTTAGGTAGTAGCCATCCTGACCAGTAATTCCTGTAATCAGTGCGGTATGAGTCATAGTGCATAGTGTAAATTCTATTGTTTATAGAGTTCGATGCTGATAGAAAAAGAGGCTCAATAATCAGGATTAACTATAGGAAATCAAGTTAATGAAATGAGTGAGTTAGGTGTTTGAAGCCCGCCTCGCCAGTCAAATCCTATCCATTTCTGTTTTGAGGCCATCTAGGAATAGGAACGTTAATTAAATCTTTGTCGAAATTTGAGCCCAGCGTAGCAAATATTTAACTGGACCCTATCTGGAAATAGCTCCATAGTCACAATGATCCGTAGTCACAATGAATTGACCCGCCTGCCAAAAGTAATTTTTTTGGCATTAGCCTATGGCGGGATGCCTTTTTGAGATCAATTCAAACGGTGTGGACATCTCAGGATCCAGTTCATCCCTGAAATAACCCACCCTGATTTTCCGTCTAGCTAGCTAGCTCCTGTTCGTTGACTTGAGAGCTAAGGGAGAAGACATTGTGAGGATTCCCCTATTGAGGATAAAAATCTCCCCCAATGCGTTTATCGATCAATAGCTTTGCACCCTTACACTTAACTCCTAATTTTCAATGCCTAATTCTCTTTTACTAACTTGAGTATTTGACGATCCAGAGACAATTTCGTCCATCCTGGGAGCGTTGGTAAACAACATTATCGGCCAGTCGCCGCAGTAGAAACCAGCCGTACCCGCCTTCTTTAAGTTCGCCGGGAGTGGGTTCTTTGAGAACGTCTGGGTTAAAAGGTTGACCTCGATCCCAGATGCGAATTTCAATCCGATCTTGCCATATAGAAAGGTCTAAATCGATGGGAGTTTCAGGGGGTAGATTCTCATGGGCATGACGAACTGCATTGGTAAATCCTTCAGCCAGGGCCAAATTCAATCGATCAAAATGTTCGCCTACCCAAGAGAGTTCAGAATCAGAAACCTCGCAGAATTCCCTAAACCACTGCTGAACCAGAGATAATGCCTCCAACTTGCTATTAACCGCCAGATGATCTCGCCTTAGCATGCCATAACTCAGTCCATGTTGAGCGCTACTCATCGGTAGAAACATCCGGAAAGTATTCTGCAATTTTCCTTCGGTAGATACACACGCAACAATTACAGTATTCCCAGACAATACCAGCCGAGATGAGTTTTCCCGCTGTTCCTATTGAATTATCAAGATGTATTTCTTCTTTAAGTAGGATGTCTATAGGAATATCTAACCCTGACTCAAATAAGTTAACCGCCTACTCAGGGTTCGTCAGAGTGAACTTACACTCACCAGATCCCCATGCAGGCGGTTAACAAACTAGAATTCCCAGAGGTTCTCTAGAAAAGACCAAGCGTCAGAGATTTATCAATGGGAAAAGTTGCGCCAATACCCAGCCAAAGGGTTACTACGGTGCCAAAGAGAAAAACAGCGGTCGCAATTGGACGCCGGAAAGGATTCTGGAACTTGTTGACACTCTCAATAAAGGGAACCAACATTAAGCCAAGCGGGATGGACGCCATAAAGGCAATTCCCAAAAGTTTATTAGGAACAATCCGAAGAATTTGAAAGACGGGGTAAAAATACCACTCAGGCAAAATCTCCAGAGGGGTTGCAAAGGGGTTTGCCGGTTCACTCACAATAGCGGGGTCTAGCACTGCCAAACCCACACAACAGGCAATGGTCCCTAAAATAACGACTGGGAAAATATAGAGCAGATCATTAGGCCAGGCGGGCTCACCGTAATAGTTATGCCCCATGCCTTGCTTTAGTTTTTCCCTCAATATCGGATCGCTAAGATCCGGCTTTTTCAGTGTTGCCATAACCTAGTAACGCTTCTCCTTAATTGTCCATTACCAAGAAGTTACTTACATCCATCTCAATTATCGACCCCAGGCATGAACCCTAGCTAAGATAGTTGGCTCAGCCAAAGCGGTCAAATTACTGAACTTTGGACAAATTCCCTGAAAAAAACCATATGAAGTGTTTTTAAGCATGGTCCTTTCGATAGACGCTGTCTCTTGTTCAAAGTCCAGGAAACTTACAAAGGACCAGAAATACCTTGCTTACGAATCATCAAGAAGTGCAGCAACATAAACACTGCGATGAACCAAGGTAAGACAAACGTATGCAGGCTGTAGAAACGAGTCAAGGTGGATTGACCTACGCTGGCGCTTCCCCTCATCAATTCAACAATAGCAGGACCCACTAGAGGGATTGCTTCAGGAACGCCAGAGACGATCTTGACAGCCCAATATCCCACTTGATCCCAAGGAAGGGAATAGCCGGTCACACCAAATGAAACGGTTATGACAGCTAGGATTACACCGGTAATCCAGGTCAATTCTCGAGGCTTCTTAAAGCCGCCAGTCAGGTAAACCCGAAAAACGTGCAGGATCATCATCAGCACCATCATGCTGGCGGACCAGCGATGAATGGAGCGAATCAGCCAACCAAAGTTAACATCCGCCATCAGATACTGGACAGAGGAAAACGCCTCAGCGACAGTTGGCTTATAGTAGAATGTCATCGCGAATCCAGTAGCGAACTGGATGATGAAACAGACTAGGGTGATACCGCCGAGGCAATAAAAAATATTGACGTGGGGAGGAACGTATTTGCTGGAAATATCGTCGGCAATTGCTTGAACTTCCAGACGTTCGTCGAACCACTGGTAAGCCTTTGAATCGGTTACTTGCTTAGTAAACATGAAGCAGGCAGGTCAATGAGTGATTAGGTATTATCCGTCAATAGAAAATGTAACATAGCATAAAGTATCGATGGGACCTAGATTAGGTCAAAGTCGAGGTGAATTTTTCGGATTTAGAGGGCTTAGCCGAATCCGGATCGAATCCTATAAGAGAATGCTACGCTAGCTAAACGCCTGTATAGATGGATTCGACGATAATGTTTACCCTATCATTTCTACAAAATTTAAACAGAAACAAAAACCGGGTAAAACCCTAAAACGGATATGCTGTTAGATATTTAGGCATTTTAACTTGCGTATTAAGCATTGGCGTTTAGTGTAGACGGCGGAGGGTAGGTAGTAGGCAGGGAGATGGCCCCGCCTACTACACTGCTTCAAACTTCAAACTAGATTTACATTGGCTTATCGTTTGATCAGATTTCAAGCAGGTTTTGACCATGAAAAAAATTGTTGTGTAGGGAAAACTAGAGCAAGCTCTATTCAAGATCTGGTCGGCTAACTATACGATTAGAAGCATGTATTCCAAGGAAAAACTTGAAAAGCTTCTCTGGACTGATGATTTCGTAGCCTAGTGGCCTCAATCGGATTCAGGGCGTTAAGATTTGCATTATGAAAAAGCGGACTTTCCAAATTGTCTTATGGCTGACTTTGTCAACGATTCTTTGGTTGGGCTTGGGCGGCGTTCCCAGGACCTATGCCCTTTCGGAAAACCAACAGTTGGTCACAGATGTCTGGCGAATTATTAACCGCGCTTATCTGGACGATACGTTTAATCACCAAAACTGGTGGTTTGTACGTCAGAGGGTAATGAAGCAATCTCTGCCTGATCGAGAGACTGCCTACGATGCTATTCAAGCTATGTTGACTAGCTTAGACGATCCTTATACTCGGTTGCTCAGGCCAGAGCAGTACCGCAGCTTACAGACGAGCACCTCTGGCGAACTCTTGGGAGTGGGACTCCAGATCGCCCAAGATGCAAACGATGGATATTTGCGGGTAATCGCCCCGATTGAGAGTTCTCCTGCAGACCGGGCCGGGATTCGTTCGCAGGATCGTATTTTGAAGATTGATGGGCTCTCAACCACGCTGATGACTTTGGATGAGGCGGCTAGTCGAATGCGAGGTCCGATTGGGACTCAAGTTACATTAACCATTGCCCGCGATCGCGATCGCTCGGCTGACATCAATCTGGTGCGCGATCGCATTACTCTGAATCCAGTTTACGCCGAACTGCGCACATCCCCGAATACGCCTAAGATTGGATATATTCGCCTTAACCAATTCAACGCCAATGCTTCGGCTGAATTGGGGGCGGCGATTGAACGTTTGGAAAGACAACAAGCAGACGCTTACGTGCTTGATTTGCGCAACAATCCAGGGGGATTGCTGCAGGCTGGGGTTGAGATCGCTCGGTTCTGGTTAGATAAGGGCAGCACCATTGTCTACACCGTAAACCGTCAGGGTGTTTTCGACAGCATTGAAGCTAACGGCAAAGCGCTGACCTGTGATCCGCTTATCGTTTTGGTCAACCAGGGAACGGCAAGCGCCAGCGAAATTCTGGCGGGCGCTTTAAAGGACAATGGTCGGGCGAAGCTGGTCGGTGAAGTGACCTTTGGTAAGGGCTTAATCCAATCTCTATTCGATTTATCGGATGGGTCTGGCTTAGCGGTGACTGTCGCCAAGTATGAAACGCCGTCTCACAAAGATATCCATCGTTTAGGCATTGTCCCTGATCAGATTGTGCCCTTGGATTCCATCTCTCGTGACCAGCTTGGAACCTTGGCGGACCGACAGTATCGGGCTGCTGTGGATTTATTGAAGACATCTGTGATGGTGGCCGGTGCACCCTAAGGCCAGCCGCACTTATCACGATCCATTACATGGGGGAATTACGCTAGACGCCACTGACCCCACTGAATCTTTGCTGATTCGATTGATCGATACACCACCGTTGCAACGGCTACGGCGTATTCGTCAATTAGGCCCTGCAAGCCTTACGTTTCATGGGGCTGAAAGTTCTCGATTTACTCACTCTCTGGGGGTAATGGCGCTGGCTCGTCGAGCTTTTGATCACTTGGCCGCAGCCTATCCTCAACTTAAGCCCCATCGAGCGACGGTGCTTTGCGCTGCTTTGCTCCATGATATCGGGCATGGCCCATTCAGCCATACGGCAGAGGAGATTTTTGGCAGTCGCCATGAAGATTGGACTCGGCGGATTTTGCAGGAATCCCCTGTCATTTGTCAGCAGCTTGATCGCCTATCGCCTAACCTCAGGGAAAGTATTGAGCAGGTCTATCTACATCAGCACTCCACGCCTCTAGTATGGCAGTTAGTGTCTAGTCAACTCGATTGCGATCGCCTGGATTATCTAGTGCGGGATAGCTATTTTACCGGCGCCTCCTATGGCCAAATAGACCTGGATCGAATTCTGATGGCGATGGACTATGATCCGGTTAGCCGACAGCTGGTTGTAGTTCATAAGGGACTGGCAGCGATCGAGCATTACCTGGTGGTTCGTTACTTTATGTACGCCCAAGTCTACAACCACCCCAAAAATCTGACGGCGAGTTGGGTGGTGACACAAGCCTTCGCCCGCGCTAGAGAGCTACTCATAGATGGCCATCTAGATGCGGATGAAACCGTTGCCGCTTGGCTGACTCAGGATTTTGACTCTTTACCCTTAGCGCGTTATCTGGAGGGAGATGATGTCGTGTTCATGTATCATCTCCACCGCTGGCAAACCCATCCTGATCCTGTATTGGCTGATCTCTGCCGCCGCTTCTTGCACCGAGACTTGCTCAAAACCCTGGATGTGACAGAACATGACGAAACTCAGCAAGCCCAATTGCTGGATAAAGTCCGTCAGCAACTCCAGCACCTGGGTTTGAGTCCTCGATTTTATAGCGGCTTACGCCACATCTGGAGCCGAGGTTATACGCTCTATCAGCGCGGAATAAAGCTGTTGACCTCAACCGGACTGCAAGAAATCAGCCAACTTTCCCCATTGGTCAAGACCTTGACCCACCCCTATCAACGAACATGGCTGCTTTATCCAGCCGAGATTGAAGATTGGATGTTTTCGAATTTAAACTAAAGCATAGGCTGATCTTGTTCATATGCGGCTAGGTTCAGCTGTTGTAGCTGTTCGTAGGCATTGGCGATCGCTCGCTTACCGCGCAAAAAACCGGAATTAGCGCCGGGACAAATGTAGCTCAGTGTCTCCGGACTAAAATCATCCAGCAGCCGTTGTACATTTCTTAGCTGACGGGGCCAATGGAAGGTCTTGGAGACCTTCATCGGCGTCGGGTGTCCGTCTCGATTGGGTAAGAGGTGCCTGCCGGTAAAGAGGACTCCGCCATGACCGCTATAGTGGAGGCAGGCGCAGCCGGGGGAGTGTCCGGGGGTCCAAAATGCACGACTCATCTGACTAAAGACAAACTTGTGTTGGAATGAAGTGACAGACAATCCTGGCAATAGATAGGCTTCCTGTTCCTGAATTACGACTTCACAGCCCAAGGCGTTCTGAATCTCAGCGACTTGGCCGATGCCGCCGCGATGGGTGAGAAACAACCAGCGAACATTTCCCTGGGCCTGAAGAAATTTTTGAGTGGATTCTTCCCAAGCAGGACAGTCTATCAGGATGTTGATTGCCTGATCTTGTGAGTCATTTTCTAGAATGAAATAAGCAGTCGCTCCTAAAGTATGTCGATTTGGCGGGAAGGCGAAAATAGTGTCAAACACCAAACGGGGAGCTTTGACGGTCGTCGTTAACTGCTCAGGAGAATCCATAATGTCTTGAAAGGGTTAGTTCTTGAAAGGATGATTTATCTCAGGTAAAGGGAAACCGAATCGGTTTTTAGTCTGCGAAGACTAGCTCTGATTCTTAAAGTTAAGGAGGATAAGGGGGACAAACATTGAACAGCGTACTTCAGGTTAAGATTCTGAAAACTTAGGTCAACCTAACTTAATCAAGAATGACCTGATGATAGATAGGTATAGCGATTCACACTTGTGTGGAATCCATCTCAGTGAAGGCAAGGTATAGGGTGTGGGCTGTAGTCAATGCAAAAAACCCCGCTATAAGTCAGGCTCCCGTGGAGTCAGGCTCTAAAGGTATGATGATGTATTTATAGTGCTTTAATCTCCAGAGATTTCTCAAAACCAGCCCATGATTTTTGTTTGGTTACTCCTGCTTGGAATCTTTACATATCTTGTGGTGCAGCGTAGTGTAGCCAGCATAACGCGCACTCCAGTATGGCTATTGTGGCTGGTGATGATGACCCCAGCTTTCATCTGGACAGCTTGGAGTTGGACTCAGGGGCAAGACTTTCCGCCAAGATTTTTACTCAGCTTATTCCTGAGCTGCCTTCTGATGTACTGGTTCTTGATTCAGTGGGGGCGCTTACCCCTGGCTAAATCATCAAGGTCTGAGCAAGGCATCCAATCTGTGGCCGTGCAATTAAACTCTGATCCCAAGTTGACTTTACGACCCATTGATAAGGAGGAAGAGGCCAATCTGCAACAATGCTTTCCATGGTCGGTGTTTTACTTGCAGCATATTGAGTATCGTCCTCAGGCGATGATCTGTCGAGGACAACTTCGGACCTCCTCTGGGGCAGCCTATAAAACTGTTAAGCAGAATATTGAGAACCAATTTGGCGATCGCTTCTTAGTGGTATTTCAAGAAGGGCTTAACGGTAAACCCTTCTTTGCCCTTGTGGCCAATCCCCAAGCTAAAGAGGATATACAGAAAGCGGACTCTCTCACCCGGCCTGGATTAGCCCTGGCGCTCCTACTCACTACTCTACTAACCACCACTAGAGCTGGCGTATTTATTGCCGGGATTACCGATCCTCAGCTGCAGGAAACACCTGCTCTGTTTTTGGCGGGACTTCCCTACGCCCTTGCTCTCCTGGCTATTCTAGGAACCCACGAATTGGGACACTATCTCACCGCTCGCTATTACCGCATCCGCACAACGCTGCCGTATTTTATTCCCTTTCCATTTTTCCTAGGCACCTTTGGCGCCTTCATTCAATTACGTTCGCCAGTTCCCAATCGCAAAGCCCTATTTGATGTCGGGATCGCGGGTCCACTGGCTGGCCTGATCATTACGCTGCCAATTCTTTTGTGGGGGCTTAGCCATTCTGAAGTAGTAACCATGCCGGAGAACGCTAGTTTACTCAATTTTGAGGCTTTAGATCCCGGTGCTTCCATTTTGCTGGCGCTGATGACGAAGCTGGCTTTGGGGAGTAGTCTGACAACAGCCATAGCGATTAAATTGCATCCCTTAGCGGTGGCGGGATGTTTGGGTTTAGTGGTCACAGCGCTCAATTTGATGCCTGTGGGTCAGCTTGATGGAGGACACATTGTCCATGCTATGTTTGGGCAGCGAACTGGGGCGCTGATCGGCCAAATTGCTCGTCTGTTAGTCTTAGGATTGGCTTTTGTGCATCGAGAGTTTATGCTATGGGCAATTTTATTATTTTTCATACCCACTGTAGATGAACCCGCCTTGAATGATGTCAGCGAACTCAATAATCAGCGAGATCTCTGGGGCCTCATCGCCTTAGCGCTCTTAGTGATGATTGTGCTGCCAGCCCCCAAAATGTTAACTCAAATTTTATTTTAGAACTATAAAACGGGTGATTACAATCTGACTTCTTCCATGTGCATCCCTCTTCAAGGTACAGAACTGCTATGGCCTTTGATGTAACCCAATGGCTAGCTGAAATCAGAACGCTTCAGCGACAGTTGACAGAAAGGTGTCAAGAGCGGGATACCGCCTATGCCAGCGCCGCCAACTGGCGCAAGTTGTACGAGACTGAAGCTCAGCAGCGCCGGATTGAGGCCCAACAGTTTCGGCAGCAGATCAGCGCGCTCCAAGCCGAATTTGAACGATTCAAGCATCAATCTCTTAAAAAGAATAGTGCTGTTGCTGTTGATAGTGCGGTCGCTATTGATGGTGAAGCCATTAAACGGCAAGTGAATCAAATCCATGATGTGGCGGCCCTGCAGTCTAGGCTGACGGAAACTCTGATGATGTGTGAACGGCTATCTCAAGCGCTGAAAGCCGAACAAATAGACCATGCCAAGACGCGAAAAAATCTGACGACTGCCTTGGGCGACACTATTGATATTCTTTCTAAGGAGCAATCCGCCTCTTTAGAAGCGACTTCGGATTCTGCTAATGGTTGAGCCAGTTCCATCGCTTAATCAATCACCCAATGTCCTTTTCTACGCCAATACTGCTCCCGTAGAGCATCCCTTTGATCTTGAGAAGAAATCAAATGATGCTCAACCAGCAATTCACCCAGTTTTTTGGCAGGGTATGGATACTGGGTTAAGAACTGCTCAAGTTGAGTTTGAGAAATCAGTTGTCTTTTAATCAAAATTTCTCCTAGCCGCATCATTTTGGTCATCCTCCTGATGTGAGCCGCCCAAGAGAAGCCTTGTGAGGTCTCCTGGAATCACGTTAAGGGTATTTGCTTAGCGATCTACTGATACCTATCTACATAGGCGCCAAGCAATCAAACTTATGCATTCCTCTAGAATCCCATGACTTTAGCAAGTTGAGGCAAATCCGGTTCTAGGCCCGTGATGACTTGGCTTTGACTGTGTTTAATGGCGGTATCAGGATCTTTTAAACCGTTTCCTGTGAGCACACAGACGATGGTGGCGCCGACAGGCACTTGGTCTTTAAGCTTGAGTAAACCGGCGACGGATGCGGCGCTGGCGGGCTCACAAAAGATGCCTTCCTCGGACGCCAACAGACGATAGGCAGCCAAAATCTCCTGATCAGTCACTGCATTGAATGCACCTTGGCTGGCTGCTTGCGCCGCTAGAGCCTGTTGCCAACTAGCGGGATTGCCGATGCGAATTGCAGTAGCTAGAGTTTCCGGTTTCTCAACCACCTGACCCGTGACTATCGGAGCCGCCCCGGTCGCCTGGAAACCCATCATCCGGGGAAGGCGATCGCACTGACCCCGTTGATGATATTCACAGAATCCCATCCAATAGGCGGTGATATTGCCAGCATTACCAACGGGAATGCAAAGCCAGTCTGGCGCATTCCCCAACCCATCTACAATTTCAAAGGCGGCTGTCTTTTGTCCTTGCAAGCGAAAAGGATTGACGGAATTGACTAAGGTAATCGGGTATTGCTCCGCCATTTGTCGGACAACGGCGAGCGCTTGGTCAAAATTTCCCTTGATGGCCAAGACCTGAGCGCCATAAAGCAGAGCCTGAGCCAATTTTCCGAGGGCGACATAACCGTCCGGAATGACCACAAAGGCTCGCATCCTGCCCCGACTGGCATAGGCGGCGGCCGAAGCAGAAGTATTTCCGGTGCTGGCGCAGATCACAGCTTGCGCGTTGGCTTCCTTAGCTTTAGATATAGCCATTGTCATGCCGCGATCCTTAAAGCTGCCTGTGGGATTAAGACCGTCATATTTAACGAAAACGTTGACGGGTTTACCCATCCTTTCCATCACTGAGGGGATAGGAATGAGTGGAGTATTCCCTTCGTGCAGGGTAACCACAGGCGTTTTATCGGTTACGGGTAGATAATCCCGATAGGTTTCAACCAGGCCAGACCAGCTATTCAGTCTGGTGGCGCCTCCCGGCTCGGAGGCATTGTGGTCAGATGTATGAGTTCTCAAGCTTAAGGTCACCGATGTTTCTTGATTAGGCTATTTCAGTTCCAGCCAGTGATCAGGTTCTTTCAGTTTCAGGGTGAACCAAGTCACTGCAAACATAAGTCTAACCTGAGCTTGGGAGCAATGCGATTTTAGTTGGGCTTGAAAGCAAGGGTAGAGTAAGGCGGGGGGGAGGTGGGGGAAGCAGGGGGAGAAGAGAAGCAGAGGGAGCAGGGAAAGATTAATGTTTATCAACCGAGGTGCAGAATACCTCTCCCATCCCCCCCTCGCCCTCTTAAACCCCCCATTGCCTCAGGCTTTCCCCGGGCCACTTTTTAAACCGCCACATGGGATGGCATGGCAAACCGTTAAATCTGAGTACGATCGAGTTTACAAATTTGTTGTAAAATACCTTGACAATTTTTGTAAGTAAAAATTACTAATTTGCATCCTAATTATGAACGCTTCACCTGCGGAGAATTCCTCACAAAGCGTCCAATTATCTTCCTATGCTTC
>JAKSDM010001548.1 GCA_022360135.1 Pseudanabaenales cyanobacterium
ACGTCAGGATAACGACCGTCTTCTTCCCAAACGACCCAGCCCTGTCGCTCGCGATCGCTCTCCACCCCCAGTACGGCAAAGAAGTCGGGACCCCGGAAGTCGCGGTTCATGGCCTGAGTACGGCTGTAATAGACAAACATATTACCGCCTACAAAGGTATTGGGCTGTGCCTGCAACACTTGCTGGGTTGAGCGGATCAGAACATTCATTGCAATGCGATGGCGGTTACTTTCCAAAGGAACTCCATCATCAAAAATCAAATCGGTCGGAGGAGAGGGAGCTTCCCAGCCAGTCAGAGCGGTCTGCTGCTCAAGGGCCATTTCTGGGATCATGGTTATCTGCCTCAGGTTAGGCGCAAACGTTAGTCGCCAATAAAAAACTCATTCCAAGTCTACCAAAATGGACTGCATTATCATCAGCCCTTACGAGGTCTGCGTTCACTTATCGCCTGGTCATTACTGACAAGGCGTAACGGTATTCAAGTATACAATTAGAACCTTTTATCTGAGCGAATCTGAGTCA
Organism: Pseudanabaenales cyanobacterium; assembly: GCA_022360135.1. Lineage (GTDB taxonomy): Bacteria > Cyanobacteriota > Cyanobacteriia > Phormidesmidales > Phormidesmidaceae > JAKSDM01. The sequence continues at coordinate 523 of JAKSDM010001548.1, forward strand.
TAACATACGACTCTTCAAATAGATTCTAAGAGGTGATGTCATGGTGACTCGAAACAAAATCTTCAATCACGACATCATGACCTGCACCCATGACGCTGTGCTGGGTAACTATCTCTATTCTGGACGGGTGCTAGGCATGACTAACCCAGAGGATATCATTCAGCTACATCCTGACTTGGAGCCAGAGTGGTCAGCGATCGCCGACCACTACGCTCGAATTGGTTTGAGCCATAGTGCTCATGTTGTTTGGGATGTAGCCCTCAAGATACTGGTCGATTACCCCGACTACGCCCCCTCTGTCTTTTTCTTTGGCGATGCGACCCACGAAACCAGTCCTGATAAAGATTGGTTTCGTCAGCTCGATGAGAATTGGTTTAGTGTGGTTGAGTTCATCAACTCTAAAAACAACTTTATACACCTGACCGAAGAACTGGATGTGAGTGTGCCTAAAACCCTGTGTTTTGAAAATAAGGCGAATCTTAAGGACACCACTCATCTGCCTTATCCCTGTTATCTGAAACCAGCAGTGTCCGTCGATGGCGTCGGGATTCAGCGCTGTCAGGATGAGGCGCACTTAGTGCATGCTCTGGAAACGCTGGGCCCAGATATCCCCTTGCAACTCCAGGAGGAGATTACCGCCACTAGCTTTTTGAATTTGCAATACTGTGTAACTGTCCAGGGGGCTGAGCGGTTAGCGGCCTCTGAACAGGTATTGGATGGGTTTTCCCACATGGGCAATCGTTACCCCACTGTTCATCAACCCTGGGAGATCGTTGAGCCGATGGCTATTTGGATGGTCGAACATGGCATGAAGGGCCTATTTGCATTTGATGTCGCAGTGGTTGAAGATACATCGGGTCCACGCTATCTCGCGATTGAGTGCAACCCCCGATTTAATGGCGCCTCTTATCCCACTGGGATTGCCCATAAGCTTGGCATCAAGAGCTGGGTTAGTCAAAACTTCAATACCAGCTGCCGCTCCCTCAAAGACCTTGATCTGAGTGGGCTTGAGTTTGATCCCAACAAGAGTGTGGGGGTGATTTTGGTGAACTGGGGCAGCATCCTGGCCGGCAGAATTGGCGTCCTCTTGGCTGGCCCAATCGAGACCCAAAATGAACTCAAAGCAGCTTTGAATCAGCGACTTTGAGATAAAAGGCTATCTCCTATGGAATGGGTGGATAAGTGATGTATCGAGGTCGGGCGAAGCATTTGGAGCAAAATTAACAGATTTGTCTGAAGCTTAGACGGGTCTGAAGCCTAACAGCGAAATGCTTTGTCCCTGAAAAACGGCTACAAAATACAGCTAGCGCCACTTTAGTTGAGACGTAACTACTCAGGCTGCAGTAGGGGTGATTGCGGGTTACCAGAAAACAGGTCAATGAGAGTATCCAAGACATTGTGACCTTGCTTGCGTAGAGTAG
>JAKSDM010000268.1 GCA_022360135.1 Pseudanabaenales cyanobacterium
AATGCTGATTGGCGCACATCAATGAAGACAACCTATGACGATATGATGCATAAGCTTACCCAGTTTGCTGAAGAAGCCGCCCGCGATCGCGCCGCCATTCGCGAGATGGCCGAAGCGATGTTCCGAGATCAGCAAAATAGTAACGACAGGGAGCTGACTTAATTCCCCTCTACCAATCAAGTCCTGCGCACCCTAGACCCACTGACTGAACATTTGAGGTAAGCCACTGGTTTGACCAGTGCGACTTGAAAAGCTTTGAGCGTTCCGGCAGAAAAGTTCCTCCTACGGTTACACAACCGTTACGAACCATAGGAGAAATAAACATGTCGAATATGTATCAAAGCCTTTCACATTCTAAGTGAGATTGCAAATATCACATCGTGTTTGTGCCGAAATATCGTAAGAAGGCAATCTTTGGGGATATTCGCAAGTCATTAGGATCGATTTTCCATGAATTAGCTCGACAGAAGGAGTGTCGAATAGTAGAGGGACATCTTAGCTCGACTTTATCCAAATGTATTGGTTAATAGGAAAGCAGCAAGCACAATAGGTTTGTCAGAACCAACTTGCTGCAAATGGAAATACTCAGTGTGCTAAGCTTATTTGCTCCGTTATTCTCTCATTGTGTCTGGGACTCAGCGATGGTGCTTTTAGTCGGAGCTATTCTAGCACCCGGAAAACGAACCGTTACCGCCATTTTGCGCGTGATGGGTCTGGCTCAGACCCCTAACTTTCAAACCTATCACCGTGTGCTCAATCGAACGGTATGGTCGAGTCTTGCGGCTAGTCGCATTGTCTTAGTCCATCTCATCGCAGTGTTTGCACCCACTGGACCGTTGGTGATGGCAATAGATGATACGATAGAACGCCGACGAGGCTCAAAGATTGCCGCCAAAGGTATCTACCGAGACCCAGTGCGCTCGAGCGATAGTCATTTTGTCAAAACCAGTGGACTGCGGTGGTTGAGTTTACAATTATTAGTGTCGATTCCCTGGGCGCAAAAAACCTGGGGACTCCCATTTCTGACGGTATTAGCCCCCTCAGAACCTATCATCAAGAGCAGGGACGACGACATAAACGATTAACCGATTGGGCCAGACAGATGCTGCATCAGGTGCGCCGATGGTTACCGACAAAAGTCATAATTGTCGTTGCTGATAGTAGTTTTGCCGCTTTGGACTTGTTGGGGACCTTGGTTAAGATGCCGACCCCCATCCATATAGTCACTCGACTTCGCTTGGATGCCCAGCTATATCGACCTGCGCCCCCCGCACCCCTGGGACCATGGGGCGCCCCCGTAAAGTGGGTCAGCGATTACTGGGGCTTAAAGCACTGATCGATAATCCTTATACCCCTTGGCGAACCGTTGTGATGAAAGACTGGTATGGACAAGGTGACTATGCCCTTGAGCTTGCCTCATCTACGGCGGTTTGGTATCACACAGGGATGTCTGCGGTCCCCCTTCGGTGGGTATTGATTCAAGATCCCAAGGGTCGGTTTGAAACCCAAGCACTGCTCTGTACAGACGTGAGCGCTGACCCAATTCAAATCTTGAGGTGGTTTCGCAGGCGTTGGCAAGTTGAGGTGACCTTTGAGGAAGTCCGGACTCATCTGGGGGTTGAAACTCAACGACAGTGGTCTGACAAGGCCATTCTACGGACGACACCTGCTCTGTTCGCCCTCTTCTCCATCGTCACG
>JAKSDM010000484.1 GCA_022360135.1 Pseudanabaenales cyanobacterium
GGCGCTAGAGGAAGCAAAGCAACAAAATTTGGTTCGGTTTGGCGGGATCACTGGGCATCACGATCCGGCAGTGATTGCCGAAGGATTACGCCGATATCCTTTTGACACCACTTTAATTCCGATCAATGCAGCCGATGTGCACCATCCCCAACCCTTTACGCCAGCTGTTTTACCGCTGGCCCAGGCGCATCAGGTTGGGGTGATCGCGATGAAAGTGCCTGCCTATGGCCGATTGTTCAAACCCGGCGTCTTAGATGGGATGCATCAAGCCATGGGATATACTCTATCGCAGCCAGGCGTCCATTGTTGTGTGATTGCAGCGGAGGATGGGGCGCAACTTGAGGAGAACGTACGGGTTGCAAGTGCTTTTCAACCACTCGATAAACCATCCCTGGCGGAGATTGAACAACGAACAGCGGCTGTATGGCGAGACAATACGTTCTTTCGGGCTTGGAGCTAATTCTCAGATCTATTAGAGAGCTTGGGTCAAACTGGGGAACTTTAGTAAAGTTCGACCAGCAAGTTGTGGCGAAGCCGCGATCGCACCCTAGGCAAACTGGCGCTCTGATCTAATCTGGATAGACATGCGGATGCCAGTCATGGATAGGTTATTGCGCTTACGCTGGTTCAATCCCTTGACTGTTTTATTGTTATCCATGCATGGCCCTAAGAGAATTTGGTTTTTGGGTATTTGGCTGAACTTACTCCTATCGTTAGCCGGATGTGAGCGGTTGGCTTGGGGAATCGAGCAGCTGGCTGACTCAAGTAGAGCTAGTTTGCCGCCCTGTGTCGACGACAACTGCAATTGTGGGGATTTTAGGGATCAAGTGTCGGCCCAACAGGTGCTGGAAGCCTTTTCGGCAGATCCCTACGATCTAGATAGGGATGTGAATGGGCAAGCCTGTGAGCAATTACCCAATGCTGTGGCGGCGCTAGACCCGGCTATTGAGTCCTCCCAGAATATCCATCTGAGGTTGGGTAACCCCAGCAACGCATCGGCGAATAATCTGAACAATTTCCTGATTGAGCGGCGGCAATACGCCCTTTCCTATGACCACGATCGCGGCGTTCCCAATTGGGTGAGCTGGCAACTTGACGCTGACTGGCTAGGAGAGGTAGAACGCCAGGATGATTTTCGTTCAGATGATGATCTGCCTCAGGGATGGTATCCGGTTACACCGGAGGACTATCAGGGGAGTGGGTACGATCGCGGTCATGTCGTTCCATCTGGCGATCGCACCGCCAATACAGAGGATAATTCCGCCACCTTTTTGATGACCAATATCATTCCCCAAACCCCTGAGAATAACCGAGGTCCTTGGCGAGAACTGGAGGAATATGCCAGAAATCTACTGAATCAGCCCGATATAGCCCTGTATATCATCGCTGGGGCCTACGGCGATCGGGGACAAATCGGCGATGGGAAAGTGACTGTGCCCAGCCGCCTCTGGAAAGTCATTGTGGTGCTAGATCAGCCAGAGGTCGGAGTAGAGGGGGTTAGCATTGAAACTGAGTTGATTGCGGTGGATATGCCCAATCGCCGCATCCTTAGACAAAACTGGCGCAGCTATCAGACCTCTATAGACCGAATTGAAGTGGCGACTGGCTACGATTTGCTCGCCCATGTACCGGAGCAAGTTCAGACCGTCATTGAAGCTCGAGAGAGTAATTTTTGAAAATCGTCGGTAGATCAATTGGAATTCCTTAGCGTTTATATTTAGAGATCTCCAATAGATCCTCAGAAATTGATAACGGATAAATCCCACTTGCCTGATTAAAATAACTCAACAATAATGCGAAATAAGAAATAATTCTTTATCGCACCCTTATGAGAAACTTTATCTTGACCATACCGACAAGTTTTTTGGTCGGAATATTTATATCTATATTAATAATAACGCTATTTACCGTATTTGATAGTTTAGCAGACACAAGATTTTTTGAGGTTCTTTTAATTAGCCTTGCCTTGGCTTTCGTTTTTTATTCGTTGGGATCTATAATAATTGTTAAGCAAGGTAATGAAGCTCTAGTTGAACGTTTGGGGAGATATCAGCGAAAACTCGGGCCTGGCCTAAACTCTATCGTCCCTTTTCTGGATTCAATTATCTTAGAAGACACAACTCTTGAACGAATATTTTCAATATCCCCAACGTTAACCATTACGAAAGATGGTGTTCCACTTGAAGTTGAGGTTGTAGTATTCTGGCGTATTTTAGACCTTGAGCGCGCCTACTATTCCACTGAAGATGTTAAGTCTGCAATCGCTCATATCGCCTCTGATAATCTCCGTGCAAAAATTAGCAGCATGGAGTTAGAAAAGACTTTTATTTATAGAGATAAAATAAGTAAGGCATTACTTGAACACTTGGATAAATATACTGAATATCTAGGCATTAAAATCACGCGAGTTGAGATTGGTGATATTCTACTTGCCAAAGCAGTCTTAGGAGAGGTCCCTGATACAATTGAGTTCGCTTTCCATAATGGAATCGACTGGTCAGCATTTAAGTACTCATTCAACCTGATTATTGAAAATGAGGAGACAGAGTTTAGTATTCAAAGTATCGAAGATAGAGGAGATGGAGTACTGGTCGTTAGGATTAAAGTCCCCACTGATGCGAATAAGGCACAGATATACAAAGATTTCATGATTAGTTACGAGGACAAAATTAAGGTATTGGAAGCGAAATATCAGTCAGAACTCCAAGCTAAAGATGCTCAGGTAACTCTCTATCGCCAGCAGAATGCTGATATACAGGAGATTGTGAAACTTTTGGCAAACCGCCCTGTAACAGTCGAAGTAAAGGCTCAAGCAGAGAGCAAATCTATGAATGAGAGTATGGATTCCAGTCGCAAGATTGAAATTGGTAATGTCGATGGGGACTTCAACGCAAGTGGTTCTGCTCTCAATCTTGGGGATATAAGTGGCATCCTCACCAACACTATTAACCAGATACCATTTTCCCCAGAAAATGATCAACTCAAGGAACTTCTGCGACACTTTCAGACTGAGATTGTCGCAGATGAAAAGATGTTAGAAGATGACAAAATCGAAGCGTTAAAGCAAATAGTACATTTGTCAAAAGTAAGTCGGGAATCTAATTCTGAAAAAAAGCAGACTTTGGCAAAACGAGCAATACAGATGTTGAGGGGCATTGCAGTGGGTCTACCAGATGCAACTCAATTTGTTGAAGCTTGCTCCAAATTTCTTCCCTTGATTGCCAAACTATTCGGTTTACCGTAATAGATTCATAGTTATAGATTTACGAACCTTACCCCCTTTATCCTTGAGGAAGGTAAAGAGCAGGTTATATTTAGCGGCGAATTCTTGTGGGAGTCAGCTGAATCGTTGCTCATACCGACTACTTCCGTTTCAGCTTTCTTGAAGTCTTCATAGCTGTTCCGAAACAGGCAAGATTCTCTGGTGCAGCTGGGGGTATCGTCCTTGGGAATGAGACAATCTACAATGCAGCTACATTCCCCAACCCTCCCTCACTTATGACCACTAAACCGAAAATTATTGTGCTAGATGATGATCCCACCGGGTCTCAAACCGTCCACAGTTGCCTATTGCTATTGCGCTGGGATGTGGAGACGCTGCGGTTGGGGTTGCGGGATGATTCCCCCATTTTCTTTATCCTGACCAACACCCGGGCGCTGACGCCTGCAGAAGCGGACGCGGTAACACGAGTGGTTTGCCGAAATCTGAAGCAGGCGATCGCCCTAGAGTCAATCCAAGATTTTTTGGTGGTCAGCCGCTCTGACTCAACATTACGGGGGCATTATCCGGTGGAGACGGATGCGATCGCAGAGGAACTGGGTTCCTTTGACGCCCATTTTCTGGTCCCGGCCTTTTTCGAAGGTGGTCGAGTTACCCGTGATAGTACTCATTACTTGATCGTGGATGGGGTCGAAACGCCAGTCCATAATACTGAGTTTGCCAAGGACTCGGTGTTTGGCTATCGCTATAGTTACCTGCCTGATTATGCTGCAGAGAAAACTCAGGGGCGGATCACAGCGGATCTGGTGGAGCGGTTTCTGCTGGCCGATATTAGAACTGGCTGCCGCGATCGCTTGATGAGGCTAGAAGGCAATGTATGCGCCGCCGTCGATGGAGAAACCCAGGCAGATTTGGACGCCTTTGCAGCGGATGTGTTAGCCGCCGCCGCCCAAGGAAAGCGGTTTCTCTTCCGCAGTGCGGCTAGTATTCTGACTGCACTGGCCGCTTTACCGCCTCAGCCGGTTGCGGCTGAAGACATGGCTCAGTACGTTCGGGGCGGCAAACCGGGGGTAGTTCTAGTGGGTTCCCATGTGAAAAAGACGACTCAGCAATTGGAGCAATTACTGCAAACTCAAGGAACGGTGGGAATTGAGGTAGAGTTAGCCGATTTGCGAGAGGGGTTGTCGACGGTGCGATCGCACCGCTTGAACCAAGTATTAGACCAGGTTCATACAGCTCACACTCAAAAGAAAACACCAGTTGTGTACACCAGTCGTGAGGAGTTATCCTTCAAGGATATCCAGACTCGCTTGGATTTTGGGGCAGCTGTTTCAGCGCTGCTAATGGATGTAGTTCGGGGGTTGCCAGAGGACATTGGATTCCTCATCAGTAAAGGCGGCATTACTTCTAATGATACCCTTAGCAAAGGACTCGCCCTAACCTCGGCGCGTCTACTGGGGCAAATATTACCTGGTTGCTCTATTGTCCGCACCCCGGTTGGTCATCCTCAGTTCCCTAACCTTCCTGTAGTGCTATTCCCAGGAAATGTAGGGGATGCCGATGGACTTGCAACCGTCTATCAACGATTGGCCTCAGATTTTGAATAGGGGCATTCAGGACTCAGCTTTTTCAAGTCTTAAGTCCTCAATCAGCTTCGCTAGCTCAGCACTGCTAGCCTGATAGACCTCGGCGCAGAAATGACAGGTGGCTTCAGCTCCATCGTCTTTTTCAATCATGTCCTGAAGCTCATCTTGACCCAACATTTTTAGGGCGCTTAGCATGCGGTCATAGGAGCAGGGGCAATGAAAACGCACCAATTGAGTCTTGGGCAAAATCTGCAGACCCATATCCCCAACCAAGTTATCAAAAATCTGCGGCAAAGTTTTGTTGGCCTTCAGGAGAGGCGTAAAGCCAGACAAAGTTGAAATTCTAGATTCCAAAGTCTGGACCAGTTCCTCGTCCTCAGCCGCCTTGGGCAAGACCTGCAGCAGCAGGCCTCCGGAGGCTTCAACCCCGTCCGCCCCGACAAAAACCCCCAGTATCAGAACAGAGGGGGTTTGTTCGGAGCTAACTAGGTAGTGGGTTAGATCATCGCCAATTTCACCAGAAACCAGCTCCACCGTACTGGAATAGGGATAACCATATCCCACATCCCGGACCACATAGAGATAGCCGTCATGACCAACCGCTCTACCCACATCCAGTTTGCCAATTGCACTCGGCGGAAGTTCAACGGAAGGGTTATCCACATAGCCTCTCACAGTGCCATCCAGACCAGCGTCAACCAAAATACCGCCCAAAGGTCCATCCCCTTTAATGCGGACGTTGACCCTCGACTCTGCTCGCTTCATGCTCGAAACCAGCAGTAATCCTGCCGACATAGTACGACCCAAAGCAGCCGTAGCGACATAGGAGAGCTGGTGTCGTTCTCTGGCTTCATTCGCCAGTCGAGTGGTAATCACACCCACTACCCGAATCCCACCATCCGCAGCCGTTGCCCGTATCAGTTGATCCGCCATTGGGTAGACCTAATGCTTCTTAACAATTGTCAATATTTCTATTGTAAAGGGTTAGGGAAAAGGGGGAGATGAGGGAGATAAGGAGGATGGGGGGATAGGGAGGATGGGGCAGATGGGGAGGAACTGCGGTGCGTTACGCTTCGCTAACAGCACCTACGAAGGGTAAATTCTTTTCTGGAAATCTCCCCATTGAAAAGTGCTATCCATTAATCGCATCTTTCTTAATAATCTTGAAAGTGTCTACCGGCGGTAGTTGTGGACATTTAAGGAAATGTAATTAGGTAGATAGAGCAGAAATATGCAGGGGGTGCTTAACGATGGTTCTTAAGCGCAATTGTTTGATTGCACTTGTAAATGGACAGACAGGGGCAGGGTGATATGGCGAC
>JAKSDM010001266.1 GCA_022360135.1 Pseudanabaenales cyanobacterium
GCTTGATGGGCTTGCAAGCTGATGTCATTATCAATTTCACAATCACTGGCCAGTTCCGAGAGACCCAGCCCCAAGGCCCATGTCTCAGCGGCTTGCACCAGCTGTCGCCCCAGTCCTTGCCGCCGCAATTCAGGCTCCACATACCACCCCTCAACGTAAGCGACGGGAGAGCTGTCGCATCCTTCCGCATAGTTTCTCAGGCCAGCTTCCAGGAAGCCGCCGAGCTGCCCTGGCGCCGCCTCAATCACAAACGTAGCTAGATTGGATTGCGGTTCTCTAAAGAAGGCGGCGGTGTCACGATCGTGCTCTGCGTCCGACCCTGGCCATAGGAGACAACGCAGGCGAAACCATTCAGCGCGATCGCACGGTTCAATAGGCCGAATCTTCATTAGCCGCTAAATCACTTAGATTGGTTGAGCAGCCATGTAGGATGAACAAAGTCCTATTAGCTCCTCATAATTTTGCCTCAAAACCCCGACATCATGACTGCATCACCCAAAACTTCTTCGCCCCTGGCTCACCCCGCCCTCAGAAAACCACAACGGCAGATCCTCTATTCTTCATTAGGACTGCTTTGGCTCAGTCTAACCGGGTTAAGCGGATGCCAGATCTCTCAAGTGGATCCCCTCCCTGATCCCCTAACCGCCTTAGAAGACTATATCGCTCAACCCGACCCAAGCTACGCCTATGAGTGGGTCAATACCGTTGATCATGAGGGGTACACGACGCATGTCCTCAAAATGACGTCGCAGCAGTGGCTGACCCCAGCAGAGGTGGCGGATCCGACTTGGTGGCATTGGCTTACCATTGTTGAACCTGACTCAGTTAAGTCTTCTACAGGCTTGCTCTATATCGGCAGCGGCGATCGCCAAACCGAACCGCCGGTTGACGCCAGTCCTTTAGGAAAAACCGTCGCCCTCTCAACCCAATCGATAGTCACGGAAGTGCATAACATTCCGAATCAGCCGATTGAGTTTGTGGGGGATGATTTTGGCCCTCGTTACGAAGATCAGATAATTGCTTACGCCTGGAGACAGTACCTGGAAGCTGGGGCGCTTTCAGAGGATGCAATTTGGCTGCCGCAACTGCCGATGACAAAGGCGATTGTGCGGGCAATGGATACGGTTTCTGAATATAGCGCCGACGCTTTGGGACAAGCTGTTGATCGCTTTGTCGTCACCGGAGCCTCTAAGCGTGGTTGGGCGACCTGGACTACCGCTGTTGTGGATGATCGGGCAGTGGCGATCGCCCCCATGGTGATCGACATGCTTAATGTCATCCCATCCTTTCAGCATCACTGGCGAGCCTACGGTCAGTGGTCGCCAGCGGTTGAAGCCTACGAGCAAGAAGCGATCATGGACTGGATACAATCCGCTGAATACCAGTGCCTGCTGGCGACAGTTGAACCCTATTCCTATCGTGAACGGTTAACCCTCCCCAAGCTGTTGATCAATGCCGCAGGCGATCAATTCTTTTTGCCTGATTCTTGGCGCTTTTACTGGGGGGAACTGACCGGCGAAAAACAAATTCGATATATTCCCAATACAGGACACTGGCTAGGCGAAACAGACTATGTGCAGACGCTGAGCGCCTTTCACCACGCGATCATCACAGAAACGCCATTGCCGACAATGGATTGGGACATAGTGGAAGATCAGCTGGTGATTCAAACCGATCCGGCTTATCGCCCCACTGCAGTCACCCTTTGGCAGGCCGCTAATCCCCAGGTGCGAGACTTTCGCATCGATGTCATTGGTGCAGCCTGGACCGCCCAAGATATTCCAGTCTCTGAGACGGGGCGCTATCAGCTTACAGTTGATCCACCGGACGAAGGTTGGCGAGCATTCTTGGGGGAGATGACCTTTCCGACAGTAGGCGAGTTTCCATTGACGTTGACAACCGGGGTGGTGGTGGCGCCTGATAGGCTGCCCTATGAGCCTTTTGAGCCTCAAGCCCCAAAGGGAAATACATCGACCGATTGTTTATGACCTATATTGAAAAGTTATCATGACCGATATTAAACTTGGGTCACTGCCACCGGGCTCACATCCGCCTTACGGTTAAAGATGACACGGGGTTTAAGCTAAAAGCCCTGATATTCCTTAGGGTGGACATTGCCTGGGCTGTTCAGTTTGAGGTTATTTTAACGGATAGAGTTCATGCAGATTCTATGTCAACTGTTTTCTGCTGAAAAACAGCCCTACGCTTTGCCAGAGGAGAGGGACCAAAGACTTTACGATACCAATTCTCAACATTGAAGTAACGCGCTTTGGCTCGTTGTGTCGGAGGTCTCAAACATGACAGGGGGCTCTGTTGCAGCTGCTGACGGCTGCGAGCGCATCGACTGGCGAAGGCTTGATAGGTTTCATCGAGTTCCAACTCCGACTTGAGCAATCGGGCGCATTGGTGGGTGATGTTATAGGTGGTGATCACTTCAGGATGAGCGGCTTGATACAAGTTCACTCCCTTTTTGAGATCCCCACCGTGGTCTGAGACAATTTGTAACGGTGTCCCCACCCGCCTAGCCACCTCTTCCAGCACCTGGTGAATCATTTCTCCCTAAGAATCATTAATCCCATAATTTATCCCCCCAACAGCGCCCCAACCCCTAGCCCTGCTGTCGCTGCGCCCCATAAGATCCAAAACACCTGGGTGGCGCTGAAGCGCTCTTTTAGTTTTATTCCCGCCACCGCCACCGCCACCGCCACCGCCACGGTCACCAGCCCGGCCACCGTCCAAATCACCACCCCAGCCCCCGCCACCACCCCAGCCATAGTCCAAGCCACCGTCATCGCCCCAGTCACCGCCCCAACCCCAGCCCTGGCCACGGTCACCGCCACCGCCCCAGACCCCGCCAAAGCCCAAGTCACCGTCACCGCTACGGCCACCGTTACCGCTCCAGCCCCGGTCCAAGCCACCGCCCCAATCCCAACCCCAGCTCCCACTAAAGCCACCGCCCCAGCCACCGCTTCAGCCCAAGCCTCGGCCCCAACCAAAGACACGCCTTTAGCCCCTGTCCAGGCCACTGCCCAAGCCCCCGCCTCATTGATGTAATACCCTTGTAACCCGTAGAGCCCAAAGATGGTTGCTAACCGAAGCCAGGGAATTGCCTTATGAGGTTTTAACCGATGGCGTTGAGCAGACCCTGAAGATCGAGGCGTGCTGGCAGAATGAACTGGTGTTGCTTGATGGCTCTGAGTCTGACCCATTAGCGACTCAATACCCTGGATTAACTTGCTGACATCTCGACGAAAATCAGGGTCATGCCGGATAACGATATTTTGCCAGTCCGCTAAGACTTTTAGATTCCCTGGAAGCTTATCCGGGCTGGGCATCGTAGCGCCGTTGACTAATAACGGAATAACCGGGATTTTCCGTCTCAATGCAGATTCAATCTCTATGCGCACAAAATCAGCTGGGCTGTCGAGCCTTCGATTTCCATCATCGCTGCTTACTGTTAACCAATGGGGACCAATCACCGCAATCAGTACCTGGCAGCGACCCACTTCCTGATCCAAATACTCACGAAAATTTACGCCTAAGGGGATTGAGTCTACGTCTTTAAAAACACGGTCTCTACCAAAGTGACTCTCAAGGTAATCGTAAATACGTCCAGTATCTCCAATGCTGTCGCTTCGACGATAGGAGATGAAGATCGATCCAGGGCTCGACATGGGTTAGGCTTAGGCTAAAATAAAAAACACCATATTTTGTAGATAGCAATACCCCTCAATATTACAATCCCTCAGCCCGATTAACAAAATTGCGCCAGCGCTCATCTGCCGTGATATTCAGTCCAGAGGGTGAGGACAAAAATGGCGATCTATCGAGTTCGAGCCAGAGCCTCCACGGCCTCATAGTTGACGGCCCAGCCCAAATCTTCCAGCAGCCCAATTGTGATCGGGCTAAGGATCATGCCATGTCCCATCAGTTCCCAGCCCATCTCCGGTATCTGGCGGCCGTTGCTGTCATAACGTTTTCCGTTACCGCCGAAATCTTCTTCCTGCTGCTGAATGCTGTAAAGATGGCCAAAATTTATCGGTAAGAAATCAAATTTAGTCCCAAACATCTGGTTATAGTTTGCAATGGCGGCGGAGTTCAGCTTCTGGTAAATCACGCCGTCGTCGAACGGGCTTTCAATGCTCCAATTCCGATAGCTGCCGGTGTAATCCGTTTCGGAGCCATCAAGGCGTCCGGGTTCCAGCGCATCCAGATTCCATAAGGAGCCGATCCCCAGCACATGGCCGATTTCGTGGGCGATATTCGCGTCCAACTCTTCCCGCACCGCATCTTCTCCATCAAATTCGAGGATTGCTGCGGCATCGTAAAAGATATCGTTGACGACGATATATCCTTGCGTTGGCATGACATGCGGCCCATAGACCTGCAGGCTTTCATAGTCGACGGCGGCAATGCCTAGCGCATCGTCGCCGACATCCATCACCGCGAAATTGATTGTCAGAAGATGTCGGTCTACACCCTGAACGCCTGAAATGATCTCAAGCCACTGTTCGGCAACCTCCACATAGGGTTGCTGGGTTGCTTCTGTCCACGGCTCCTCGCTGCCGTCCGGCAGCGGAATCTCGTCCATAAAGTTCAGCCTAATTGTGAAGCCTGCATTGCTGATGGTTCGGCTTGCGGACGGTGTGCCGCTGGTTCGTTCTTCGACCTCATCCAGGAACTCATCCAGCTCGCTGCAGGTTTGATCGTCACGGCCCATGTCGATGCACTCAATCCATTCTTCCTCAGAAAACTGAGCTGAGACAACGGTATGAGCGGCTATGCCAGTTAGAATTACGGCAACAGTCAATATCGGCAGAAAGAATTGACGTTTCATGATGTGTTCTCAATATTTTCTTGATATCGTTAAAAGATGGAAGTGTTGGCGACAATTTCAGTGCGAGTAATGCCTACCTAACCCTCTCTAATACGGCAAACCTCTAATACGGCAAACTCCAGGGCTCTGTGGGGGCTGCCTCAGCGTATCTCGTTGCCTGTGTCCATAATTCAGGGTAGTTGTAGGCCGCTTTGGCCGCTTCTAGCAATGCATTGCGATCGCGGATGTCGTAATGGTTAATGGCGACATCATACGGTGTTTCGCCATTGATAACATCATTTTTCCAAGCGATCCCTTGCAGATCTAAGATGCGACAAACCGCTGAGCCAGTTCCATAGAATCGACCAAAGCCAAAGTATTCTCGCATATCAAACTCAACGTAATCATCAAAAGATGGCGTAAGTTCCTCAGTCAAATCTATCAAGGGGCGATTGAACAGCGCCCGAATTTGATGTTCGATATAGAGTGCGGCGCCTTCAAGACGCTCTTGTTCATTGTCTAGCGTCACAATCTGCTGATCAACCCGATATATGGGGGGTAGTGCAAGGTTATCCGATAGCGTAAGGCGACTTGCACCTGCGATCGCTTCGGGGTTGGGATGGTTAATTACATACCCATACAGGTCATTGAGATTGGACTCTAAAATGTGCAAGGCTGGTGTCACACCATTTTCAGTTAGATTATGAAAAATCTGGGTATAGAGACTCCAACAACACCTGGATGCGCTCCAGGTTTTCCCGTAACTGTTGAATTTGGCTTGGATTTAAGCCTTGTCCAAGGCGTCTATACAATTCATCGTCAAGTGCTTGTATTTCAGCGTTAGTCAAGCCACGATCCTCTTCATAGGCGCGATCGTCCAATTCATTAAAAACTTGGTCATAACGGAACATTTCGACCTGAGCAAACTGTTCTTCCTCTGGTGTTAACTTGATACCTTCAAACAAGAGTTCAAAATATTGCAGCTCCAGCTTGGTATTACACAGAGGGGCCCAAAAAAAGTTAAAGTGCGCCTGCTGAATTTGCTCAGGGCTCAAGCCTTGTTTGAGGCGGGCAAAGAATTCATCTTCAACTGCCTGGAAGTCGTCTTCAGTTAAGCTACGACCTGTTTCATAAACGCGTTCAGGTAATTCATCAGCAACCTGGTTGTACCGGGTGAGTTCGGCCCGTACAAACTGTTCTTGCTTCGGGGTCAACTCGATCCCTGCAAACCATTCCTCAAAAAGAATCTGTTGCATCTCGTCTTCCCAAAGCGCTTCTTCTTCCGGTGAGAGATTGTAGATTTGGTCGAAGTTGTCTTGCATTTGTTGAATTTGCTCAGAGTTCAAACCTTGTTCGAGGCGAGCGAAAAAATTATTGTCAAGCACTTGGAAATCCTCTTCAGTTAAGTCACGCCCTACTTCATAAGCACGTTCAGCCGCCTCATCAGAAACCTGGTTATACCGGGTGATTTCGGCTCGTACAAACTGTTCTTGCTTCGGGGTCAACTCGATTCCTGCAAACCATTCCTCAAAAAGAGCCTGCTGCATCTCGGCTGCCCAAAGAGACTCTTCTGGTGAGAGATTGTAGATTTGGTCGAAGTTGTCTCGCCCTTGTTGAATTTGCGCCGGACTCAAATTTTGTTCGAGGCGGCTGAAAAATTCATCGCTGACCGCTTGGAATTTAGCGTCGGAGATGTCATGACCCTCTGCTTCAGCCTGCTCAAACATTTCAGTAAGCGCTTGGACATGATGAGCAATTTCGGTGTGAATAAATTGTCTTTGCTCTGGCGTTAGCTTAAGCCCGTCAATCAACTCATACTCAAAGAATAGTAACCATTCCCCAGCATATAGTTGCTGAATATCAGCTGGTGAGAAATCATCGGGATTGCACCATTCATTGATCGAAATTTCATTCGCAGATGCTATCAGTCTTGCCTCAGATGACTGAACTGAGGTGACGTTATCAGCGCTGACGCCAGTTAAAAAAGCGGCGGCTGTCATTACTGACAGGAACAATTGATCTTTCATGGTGTATCCCAATATTTTCTTGATATCGTCAAAAGCTTTTGCAAGAACAACTCAACCTTACCGATTGAGGCGCCTAAATGACATGAAGCGTAAGCACCATTTTCTGCTAAGTCTAAAGCACTATCAGGGACCCAGAAAAATATGACTTTCGACCCAGAGTTGGAGCGATCGCACCATTGTAAAATCAGACCTCAAATAGCCAGTTGAATCACTCAATGGCCTGGTAAAGTAGGCGCTCTCTTTGCCAGGCAATCACCATGCTCGAACGCCCTATCCTTCCCCTAAAGTTGGTTTACACCGTGATTTTTCACCGCTATTTAAGCGCGGATAAAAATTTGCTGGCTAACAGGGCGGCCTGGAGGCGATCGCGTAACTGTAAATGGCTCAAAATACGGCTGACGTGATTCTTTACGGTTCGTTCGGAAATACGCAACGCCTCAGCAATTTCGCGATTGTTGGCGCCATTTGCAATCAATCGCAAGACCTCTTTCTCTCGGGGGGAGAGGCTGAGCAATTCGGCGGGTGCGGTGGCGGGTGCGGTGGCGATATCTGAAGCGACTGCTTCCTCCTGAGCGGAGAGAAGCGATTTGGGTGGGGCGCTGACTGCATTTGGGCTCCCTGGCGAAACCGCTAGCACTTTTTCAAACAGGCCTGGTCCAAGGTAGGTATAGCCCTTGTAAATGGAGCGAATCGCCTCGGCAAGCTCCTCAGAAGGGGTATCTTTGAGCAGATAACCTTTAGCCCCATATTGCATCGCTTGGGCGACATACTCATCGTCGTCAAACGTGCTCAAAATCAGGACGTTGACATCAGTCCAACGCTGGCGGATGTGTTGGGTGGCGACAACCCCATCCATTCTCGGCATATGAATATCGAGCAGCACCAGATCAGGCTGGTTAGGGGTGTTCATGAGCGAGGCTATCAGCGCCAATGCCACTTCACCATCTTCAGCTTCACCGACCACACAAAGGTCAGGCTTAGTCTGGAGTAGGCTGCTCATCCCCTGGCGAATCAGGAGCTGATCATCGACAATTACCAGGCGAATCATGACATTTCCTTAGCTATGGGCAATTTAACGCTGAGCTGACAGCCTTGGCCAGGCGCGGTGACAATGGAGAGTCGCCCACCCATGGCGAAGGCTCGCTCTCGCATGCTAGTGAGACCAAACCCAGTTGCTTTTTGGGCCGGGTCAAAGCCAACGCCATCGTCTTCTATCATTAGCCAGAGGACGTCAAAATCGGCCTGTATCCGGAGCGTAATATGATTGGCCTGACTATGCTTGACGACGTTGGTCAATGCTTCTTGTACGAGGCGGTAGACAGTAACGCCGACCTCACTTTTGACGGCGGCGACAATCTGTAGATCATAGACAAATTCGCCGCTGATTTGACGCTGAAATTTACGGCAAAGGGTCTCTAAAGCGATAATCAACGATTTTCCCTGCAGGGGGTCAGACCGCAGGGTTGAAACCGAGTGGCGAATTTCTGTCAGGGCTGTCGCCGCTAGCTGCTGGGA
>JAKSDM010000927.1 GCA_022360135.1 Pseudanabaenales cyanobacterium
CTCGGGTCCGGACGTTTGTTACTTTTGTCCGGACATGGGATACTTTCGTCCGGACATCGGTTATCTTTACTAGAACATTTGTTGAGTGCATTTGAGCCCCAGTACTGTTGGGGTAAGTCCGATCATTTGTGCGTAGAGACACTACATGCAACGTCCCTACGCATCGGTGGGATCTCCAAAGTTGGTTAACCGAACCGGATTGATTCGCCTCCAACCTGGCAGGGGAGATTTTTTATAGCAATTCTCACTTGGGTTGAATACATCTCGTGAAGGCGGGGTGTAGGGTGTAGGGTGTAGGGTGTAGTCAATGCAATTGAGAGCCGCTATAGTCGCACTTTCTGATTTTTCAGAACTTTCTTGACCCAAACTTCCCATCTCAGCCCTGAGAAAAACGATTTTTTCAGGCAGACAGATTAAATCTAGTCTTTTATTCTGATTGCATTACTGAATCATTTTCAAAAGCAGAGGGCAATGTCAATGCAACGTCTGAAAGGGCAAGCTGCGTTAGTTACGGGTTCCAGTTCTGGAATTGGCGCAGCCGTCGCTAAGTCTCTAGCAGCAGAAGGGGCAAAGGTAGTCGTCAACTATGCCCGTAGCCCTAAGGGGGCAGAGGCGGTGGTGGCAGAAATCAAGGCGAAAGGGGGAGAAGCGATCGCAGTTCAGGCCGATGTCAGTAAAGAGGATCAAGTGCTCAACCTGTTTGAGCAAATGTATGAAGCCTACGAAACCATTGACATCCTGGTTAACAACGCCGGTTTGCAGAAAGACAGCGCCTTCACTGACATGACCCTGGCCGACTGGAATACAGTCATTGGCGTCAACCTGACGGGACAATTCCTGTGCGCTAGAGAAGCCGCCAAAACATTTATTCGTCGGGGTGTCGTTCCAGAACGCTCCTGTGCGGCAGGCAAGATTATCTGCATGAGTTCAGTGCATGAAGTGATTCCCTGGGCCGGTCACTGCAACTATGCCGCCTCCAAAGGCGGCGTCATGCTATTGATGAAGAGTATGGCTCAAGAACTGGCTCCCCACAAAATTCGAGTCAACAGCATCGGCCCCGGCGCGATCAAAACCCCGATCAACCGAGACGCCTGGGAAACGCCCGAAGCCGAAGCCTCTCTCCTCACATTAATTCCTTACAACCGCGTCGGTGACCCGGTCGACATCGGTAAAGCAGCTGTGTGGCTAGCCTCCGATGAGTCTGATTACGTCAACGGTGCCACCTTGTTTGTGGATGGCGGCATGACGCTGTATCCGGGATTTGCGACGGGAGGCTGAGGGGGGAATTTTGGATTTTGGATTTTGGATTTTGGATTTTGGATTTTGGATTCTGACACCTACACGCCGAGAAGGGCAAAGCCCTGAGATTCTCTTGTTAGAAGGATTTTGGATTTTGGATTTTGGATTCTGACGCCTACACGCCGAGAAGGGCAAAGCCTTATGATTCTCTTGATTTCCTTAGGGACCCGCCGCTAAATCACATCCCATCCATCATCCCCCCATCTCCCCATCCCCCCATCCCCATCTTCTACTGTGACTGTATGTTTACGCTAATCCCTTAACTCCCCTTACCCTTTACCCCTTACCCCTTACCCATGGCAAATTTATTTATCCCCGTCATTCTAGGCACGGTGCGTCAGGGGCGGATGAGTGAACCGATCGCTCAGTTTATTTTTGAGCAAGTGAAGCAGCAGGAATCGGTTGAGACGGTATTTATAGATATCCGAGACTTGCCGATTCCCATGGACGATGCCGGACCCAACGCCAAGATTCAGGGATTGTCAGAGACGGTGCAGCGGGCAGACGGATACATCATCGTGACGCCAGAGTACAACCACACCTATCCAGGCATGCTGAAGCATGTGCTTGACCTGAACTATAAGGAGTATTTACACAAAGCGGTGGGGGTATGCGCCGTTTCAGCAGGTCCGTTTGGCGGGGTGCGAGCAGTTGAGGCTTTGCTGCCAAATTTCAAAGCCTATGGTCTATCGCCGATCGTGGCCGACCTGAATTTTGGCAATGTCAACAAAATTGTGGATGAGTCAGGTCAGCTGATCGATCAGACTACCTACCATCGTCGGTTTGAGCGGTTCATGCACGAATTAATCTGGCTGACGACAACGCTTAAACATGGTCGAGAAATGTTTC
>JAKSDM010001022.1 GCA_022360135.1 Pseudanabaenales cyanobacterium
GGATCTCTGCTTCGCTTAGCTGAATTGGCGGTTCTTGCTTGCCCAATGCAGGTCTACCTAACGTCTGTTTAGAGGTAAATTACCTGACTTTCATGACAACCTTAAAAAAATCTCTATTTTTTTAAGCCTGAGTAGTTACGTAGGGCGAAGCATTTCGCCGAGAGCTATTGGTAAAAGCCGGAATAGTTTATCGAAATGCTATAGCCCAAGGGGCATGGCTTCGCTAGCGCCCCTACCGAGGAAATTGAATATCCTATTTAATCCTGGATCCTTAGTCAAGCTTAAAAGTTCCGACTGCCATTTGTAATTTATGGGCCACTTCAACCGTTTGCTGTAGCGACAGAGCCACATTGCGAGAGCCTTCAGCAGTACTCTCGGAAACTTGAGTAATCTCTTGCATCAGATGCTTGACAGTGAGAGCCGTCTGCGTCTGAGACACCGTGGCCTCAGAAATCGATTGCACCAACTGGTCAATCTGACGGGACACCTCCAGGATCTGCCCCAGGCTCTGCTTCGCATCGCCGACTAAGCAAGTCCCTTTAACCACCTGCGCCGTACTCTCTTCCATCGCCTCGATTACCTGAGCAGTCTCAAGCTGAATGGTCCCCACAATGTAGTCGATTTCTTGGGTGGCGGCGGTGGCTTGAGTGGCCAGATTGCCGACCTCCTCAGCCACCACCGCAAAACCCTGACCTTCTTCCCCCGCCCGGGCAGCCTCAATCCCAGCATTGATGGCCAGCAAGTTGGTCTGCAGGGCAATCTTTTCGATCAGCGAGACAACTCGGGAAATCTGCTGTGATGATTCACCCAGATGCTTAACTTTCTTGGCAGTTTCAGCCACCATATTACGGAGACCTTGGATGCTTTGCACCATCTGGTCTATGGCTGTTTCTCCCGTTTCAACGTTCAGGGCTGCTGTTTGGGTCACCTTAGCAGCTTGGCGAGCGCTCTGGGCAACCACCTCAATGGAATCCGTCATTTGCTCGACCGAATCGAGGGTGCGGGTGGTGTCCGCTGCTTGTTTCAGCACTTGATCGGCCAGTTGACGGATGGCTTCTTCATCATGGCCAAGCGACTGATTTACCTGGAGAGCGGAGTCTTTCACCTGAGTGACAATTTGCCGTAAACTTTCAATAATCGAGTTAAAGAAGTCCGCCACCGTCCCTACATCACCAATGGTCACATCAGCCCGCACCGTCAAGTTACCTTGGGCCGCTTCTTCAACATTAGAGAGTAAATCAAGTAACTGGTGCTGTAGTTCTTCTTTTTGCTGACGCTGATCCTCAGCCAATGAGCGAGCCCGGGTTGCAGCTATTTCTCGTTGGTTGAGCAGCTCACAGCGGTCAAGGGCCAGTTCGATTTGGGTGACCACTTGGCTGAAGAAATCAATTTCGATCTCTTCCCAGATGCGGGGGCTGGCGCACTGGTGGGCGATTAGCAGGCCGAAAAGCCGCCTGTTCTGGCGGATTGGGACAACCAGACTGGCGTTAACAGAGAAAGCTTCTAGCTGCTTGAGACGATAGTCGCTGAGACCGGCTTCGGAGATATTGGCGATCGCCTGAATGTGGCCATGTTTGTACTTTTCAATCTCGTTGTCGGCAAAGCTGAGAGCATGGGTTTGGGCGCCTAGGATGCTGGGCCAGTGCTCCGCCGCCGATTCAAACATCACCGTTCCTGCATCGCTTTGATCGAACTGGTAGACAATCACCCGGTCAGCATGAAGGGCCTGTCGGATCTGGACGAGCGGTAACCGAGACATTACTCCCATAGCAGTTTCAGCTTGGATGATTTGGAGGGTGACATCCCTGAGGACACGAGACCGTTCAGCTTCAGCTTCCCGCTCTTGGATGAAGGTGAGTCGGTCTAGGGCGACCCCTAATTGGACCGCCAGTTGCCGCATGAAGTTAATCTCAAACGACTGCCATTCATGGATTTTAGCGCAGTGGTGGGCGATCAGCAGGCCAAACAGTTTACCTTCATGCAGAATCGGCGCCGCCAAGGTAGCCTTAACCTGGAGTCGCTCCAGCAGCTGTAAGTGATCAGGATGGAAATTGGCCTTAAAGACATCGGCAGTCGGCGCAATTCGACCACTGGCGTATAAATCGAGAGTTTTTTGGGGAATGCAAGGGGCTTCAATTTTCTCATTCAGGACGCTGGGCCAATTCCAGGCGACTGCTTCGGTGGAGATACAGCCGCTGCCGTCGTTGTTAATCCGATAGAAGACGAGGCGGTCTACTTCGAGAATTTCTCGAGTGCCAGTTAGGGCTTGATTGAACACCTCCGCTATCTGCTGCTCATCCCTCACCTGGGAGCGAGCCACTTCCTCCAGCAGCAGGCGAGTTTTTTTGGATTCGTTTTCCTGATGTTTGGCTTGCTCTAGCAACCTCGACTCGGATAGCACAACACTGTCCGCCAACTTATTGAACTCTAAAGCCAGCTGGCCAACCTCGTCTTTCGCAAGCGCCTTTGAGCGGATCCAACGATTGCCTGCGGCAAACATCTGGGCTGCTTTCTGGACCCTTTTTAAGGGTCGGGTAATGTAGCGCCCCAACACAGTCGCCAGGATCAGATTGAACACCACTAACACTCCGCCAAAGACGACCTGCAGGATCAGTTCGTTGCGCACTATCCCTCCCACCTCAAGCTCGGAAGTTCCCCGCACCAAGAGAGCGACCGGCTTACCCTTAAAATCAAGCAAGGTCCTAGCCGCCATCACATAAAATGACTCGCCAGCTTCCTGAACCCGCCGGGTGACGATTTCTCCCCTGGCCTCAGCGGCGGCTTGTAAGAGAGACAAATCATAGGCCTGCTCATTGATTTCCGGCGCGAAGTCTTTCTCATCCTTTTCTAACGAGGCGGCTAGACTTAATTCGCCATCCGAATTCAATAAGTAGATCCCACTGAAGCCGCCGCCCAATACGCTCACTGTATTTTCGACAATGGTCAGCTTTTGATCAACCATATCTCCGGTCACCAGCACACCCACGATAGTCTCTGTGTCGGGGTCATGCACAGGGGTGGCAGTATAGCGGATAAGCGCGTTTTGGTTGCTGAATTGTTCGGGTAATGGCGGGGATTCTTTCTGCAACTCATCCCAGGTCACCATTGCACTGGTTTTAATTTGACGGTGTTCCCTCAAGGCTGCGCTGGCCAGACCATCTGGGTCAAACACTTGGCCCCGACGATCGGCATTGGCGTTAGCGATGATTTGCAGATTAGTATTCACCAAGGTGGCGTACTCGATATCCAGCTCTAAGACTTCATGGCGCAGAAGTTGTTTAACCGCTTCCAAGTTTATCGGGGTTTCAGCGGCCTCCATGACATCGTTTCTAGCCGCATCAATGATGGTAAAGTCTTCGGTGCGATCCTGGGCGCTGACTCCCATCTGGTCAAGCTTGATATTGTATTCAATCTCAGTCACCGCCAGTTCGGCCTCGGCTTGCTTCACGAGATTATCGCGCGTCCCTCGAATAAATAGTTGATGCTGCACTGTTACCAGCACGAGGATAGAGAAGATGCCCGGCGCCATCAGACCTAACAGAAATTTTCGCCGCACTGGCAGATTGTAAAACCACTGAGCCAAACCGCCGCCGCTCCCTTGGACCTCCACATCGTTTTTGGAAGCAACGCCCTTAAGCGGAAAAAAATCACGATAATCCTTAGATTTCATGGGATTGTGAACTTCTGAAGAAGGGGATTGAATACTCTTTTTGGGGTCATAAGCCAGACTAGACTGGAGTGACTTTGAATTGGTTAGTGGTTTTCCTAAGCCGTTGAATGAAGACATTAATGTTGTCCTTCCTAAAGCATTACGTTTCTGGCAAGACACCCTGGCCGTGGGGACGATTTGACACTGATCATCGGAATTGTCGTCGCTGTAGGTTGTCAGTCTTGGATATCGTTTCTCTGGCGGAACAGGTTGAGCAAACCAAACTTAGAACAGTGTCTGGTCAGGGAAGATGCGCCTGAAACGTCTATTTGCAAAGGTGAAATTAAGCCTCCCTTTCAGCCTAAAGAGAGCCGTCTTTGGTGGTTTTAGCGCGATAGAACCCGTGATACACAAAATCGGCGGAGTTCGGTAACACCATCACACTAGCGGTAACTTGCTTATCTCTCATCGGTCGTATCACACGTTTTCGCCAATCCCCAAAGGCTGATTCTAAAATGCCTATAGTACCAATACCCCAGAGAGTGTTTGATCTGGGTACTGAAAAACTAATATCGCCATTCATAATGAGGTATGCATTTTTACCCTCTCCCTTTAAAGTCTTCACAATTCGGATAAGAGTTCCTAAACCAGTGTTGTTTTACGCTGAAATTCTCAGTGATCTCCCTGGTTCATTTTCGGTATCATTCCTCTCAGAGTGAAGCTTCAAGATTAATGCCAGTAAATCAGAAAACGGAATGTTCATCTTACAACATCGGTTGATTCGATTCGTCGCTATTGCTACTATTAGCGCCTTCTTTGTTTTTCCCTTAACCGTTCTAGGCAAGACCTTCTCACCTAACCTGACTGCTACTGCTGCTACTGCCACTAAGCCCCACATCACTATTTTTCAGGGGGTGGTTCTGGGTCTAGTGCAGGGGTTAACGGAATTCCTGCCGATTAGCAGCACGGCTCACTTAAAGGTGGTTCCAATCTTGTTAGGGTGGGGCGATCCGGGTGTTTCTTTCACCGCCGTCATTCAACTCGGCTCAATTGCAGCGGTGCTGTGGTATTTTTGGGGAGATTTGACTCAGGTGACAACCGGGGCGCTCAAAGCCATCCAGAAATCGGACTATCAATCCCAAGACTTCCGTATAGCTGTAGGCATTGCTTTGGGAACAATACCTATTGTCTTCTGTGGTCTGTTAATCAAGCTGTTTATTGCCGATTTCGATCAGTCTCCGCTGCGGAGTACAGGCGCGATCGCGGGCGTCTCAATTGTCATGGGGTTGTTAATGGGCATTTCCGAAAAGGCGACCCAGCGCCAACGCAATTTCGGCGACCTCGGCGCTTTGGATGGGGTGGTCATGGGATTAGCCCAAGCCCTGGCGATTATCCCCGGCGTCTCGCGGTCTGGTTCAACCCTGACCGCTGGTATGTTCATGGGGTTGGAGAGGCCCACAGCAGCCCGGTTTTCCTTCTTGCTAGGCATTCCCGCAATTACTTTAGCTGGGATTGTCGAGCTGCTGGGGCTAATCAAAGATGGGATCGGAGAAACGGGACTGACACCGCTAATTGTGGGGGTGATTTCGGCCGCTGTGTTTTCCTACGCAGCGATCGCCTGGATGCTCGACTACCTCAAAAAACATGGCATCTGGATTTTTGTTTGGTATCGGACATTCTTTGGGATCGCAATTTTGGCGGCGATGGCTAGCGGATGGCTACAATGAGTTTGACGCCACAAACCGCTGAATAGCTCGCAGGTATGAGTTGCGTCCAGGCTGGTAAATTCTGACAGGATCTGCGCCTGAAATCAGGAACAGCTGTTTCGGTTCAGGCTCAGTGTGATCAAGTTGCTGACTCATGTCAGGCGGCAGCACGCTGTCGGCGGTTCCATGAATAAATAGAAAGGGAAGTTTCCCTGGCTGCGGCCATACCCTCGATTCCAACCACTGAGGCGCACACTCAATTTACGGCATTGCTTAATGCTGAGAAGAATTGCCCTCATCCCCAACCCTTCTCCCTGGGGAGAAGGGAGCCGGAATCAAAGTCCCTCTCCTTGGGGAGAGGGATTTAGGGTAAGGGCAATTGAGGCAATGCCATGAGCCTTTCATCTCTCGATTCAGCAATGCCCAATTTACCAACCCTACCCGATAAGCAATAGATGAGTATCTACTTTAGTCGGAAAGTTCTGGCTGGGCAAGAAGTTATTGGTTATTGGTTGTTGGTCAATGATCATTGATCAAGTGACAAGTAACCAATGACAAATGACAAATGAGAAATGAGTTCTATCTCAGGGATAATTATTCGCTTTAAGTTGGCCCCTCTAACTGCTCATAGCTCAAAATTTCTCAGGCAGAGTAACCTCGGAATCATCCTGAGAGTTAGAGGCAAGCCTGATGGCGTCTGGAACAACCGGATTGATCTCAGCAGAATCATGAATGGGAAGGCCGCCATTGGCGTAGGCGCTGATTTCAGGCCCTTGGATAGATGTTGTAAGAGCCCCGCTGCTATCGGCGTCGTCCCCCTCAAGCTTGGCTGGGAGTGTTTCTGTGCGCTTTGAGAAGCCCCAAACAAACAGAATGGCGATTAGGGAGATCATCATCCATTCTGACGGTACCCAGGCGGGATTGATGACCCGCAGCAGTAAGCGTATCCCCACCAAGGCGACGGTTAGAAATCCAGCATCTTCTAGATGATCAAATTCATTTAGCCAGCGGATAAATAGTTCCGCCAAAAACCGCAAAGCGATGATGCCAATCAGCACTCCGAACAGAACAAGCCAGATGTTAGGGGAAAGGGCGGTCGCAGTGGTAATGCTATCTAGGGAAAAGGCAAGATCGGTCAGGGCGATCAGAGGAATCGTTTGCCAGAGAGAGGAAAACTTGGGGCCCTGATGCTGATCGCCATCTGTCTTCTCAGACATGAAATACTGGAAAACCAACCACAATAGGTAGGCGGCTCCCAACACCTCAAACTGCCAATATTGCAACACCCAGTTAGCCGTTAAAATCAGCCCTGTTCGCAGTATGAAGGCGAGTAGCAACCCCACATTCAAGGCGCGGCGTTGCATGGCTTCGGAGTCCAGTCCTTGGGCGATCGCCGCGAGCGCAATGGCGTTATCCGCTGACAGTAGGGCTTCCAGCACCACCAGCACCGGCAGCAATAGCAGGGGGTCAAGTCCAGAAAAGGGGTAGGAGTCGAGTAATTGATCTAGCATGAAAAAAGCCTGTCATCCTAAATTCGATTTGCCGATTTTGCTGATTTTGCTGATCCGACACAAATAACAACAGCTATCAAACACTCACATCTCGGGTGTTGAATCTGTTGAATCAGTTGGATACTTGATTTGACTAGCTTATGTCTCAGTATTAAGGCTGAATGAAGCTATCCATACGATGCTGAGTAGCATGAGAGACAATTTATTTAAATGACTTGCAAATGTAAATTTTGTGCCATCGTTTTTGAAACACACACCCTCACATCGGAGAGGGTGCAAGGTAAAAAAAGTGGTTTATGGGAAAAAGGACAGGGGAGGCAGGGAGAGCAGGGGATGCAAGGGGAGCAGAGGATAAACACTCCGGCTTTGCTCAAATCAGCTGTTCAACGGCCTACAGTTCCCTAGATGAATGGCACTGAAATAAGCGTTTGTAAATCGCTAAAAGCCCTGATATTCCCTAGGGTGGGCATTGCCCACATGGCTTATTTCAGTGTCATTCGTTCCATAGATGGACAACCCTCATCCTAAAGATCGCAATCACGATTAGTCATCGAACCATCGGGCAATATAGTTCTGCAGGAAAGAGCACTTTCCAGCAAGGTGGAGATAAGATTAGCGTCTTTGAGATTAGCGTCTTTGAGATTAGCGTCTTTGAGATTAGCGCCCTGCAGATTAGCGCCCTGCAGATTAGCGCCCTGCAGATTAGCCCCCTGCAGATTAGCGCCCTGCAGATTAGCGCCCTTTAAATTGGCGACTTGAAGCTCAGCCCCGACGAGATTAGCGTCCCGTAGATTAGCATTGGCTAGCTCAGTTCCCTGCAGATCAGCTTTCTGCAAACTGGCTCGGCGTAGATTGGCTCTATCTAACCTAGCTCCCTCTAGATTGACCAACTCCAAATTGGCGCCCTGCAGTTTAGAATCGTACAGGTTGGCGACTGGCATCTGGGCGTTTTTCAGATTTGCCTCGCTCAGATCAGCCCCTTGCAAATTGGTTGATCCCAGCTTAGCCCCCTGCATCCTAGCGCCCTGTAGCTTAGAGCCCTGCAGGCTGGCAAAATCTAAAATTGCCTGCTCAAGATTTGAGTTCGAGAGAACCGCCCCTCTTAACACAATCCCTTCTAAATTGGCTCCCGATATATTAATCCCGTTCATGGGGCTGCCATCACGGCTTAAGTCTTCTAGCGCTTTGAGCCTAGCGTAGCTCTTAGCAACCCCAGCAGCGGCGGCGTTATCAATGACTTGCCAGGCTTCATAATGCCGCTTTCGTTTGCGATCTCTCCCTTCCAGGGTGTAAAGCAGGGACAGCACAACAATACTGAACCCCTCAATATTATCCGTTTGAATCGCCACCCCCAAGTGACTGCCCAAACACCCAATAGTCAAATCCTGACAGGTTTTTAGATGGGTTAGCCAACCTTCTGTAATGCTGACGACGACCAAAACTAAGTAAGCGCCCAAGAGCGCCGTCAGGACTTTAAATAATGTCCACCCGGCAACCCGCACCGCAACATCTTCAGTGAGTTGGAAAAGTTCGGATTGTCTACGGTCCATCACATCAAGCCCTACGTCAACCTATACTTGTTCTGAGTCGCCCAAATGTTTGCATTATGAAGTAGGTCAACCTGATTAAACAGGACAGCCACTGAAGCTGGAAAGCTCTGGCTGGGCCAGAAGTCAGGAGTCAGGAGTCAGCTATAGACTGGATTCCGGAGGCTGAATTCCGAGTTCTATATCAGGGAAAATTTCCCACTTTAAGTTAGCGCTCATTAACCACAAGATATGCTAAATTCGATCTCTCTAACCTGCCAAAATCGGAAGAAAGTTGAGATTTTAAGACCTCATGTTTTTGGGGCTATCCACCTAAGCCGGATCGTTCAGGCTGGACAAGAGATAGAGTGAGCGGG
This sequence comes from Pseudanabaenales cyanobacterium, assembly GCA_022360135.1. Lineage (GTDB taxonomy): Bacteria > Cyanobacteriota > Cyanobacteriia > Phormidesmidales > Phormidesmidaceae > JAKSDM01. The sequence goes on from JAKSDM010001022.1 coordinate 8,770, forward strand.
GCGATTGATACTGCCATCAGGCATAATAGCGCCTTTCAGGTCAGCTTCTCTCAGATTAACGTCACTCAATGTAGCTTCGAGTAAATAGGCCCCCGGCAGATAGGCCTGACTCAAATTAGCGCCGCTTAAGTTAGCCTTTCTCAGATCGGCCATAAACAAAATGGATTGCTGTAGGTTAGTCGCTTTCAGATTGGCTTCGGCTAGAATTGTCCAGGGTAGATTCGCCCGGCTCAGATTAGCCATCAACAAAATGGCCTGATTAAGGATGGCTTCTCTCAAACTTGCCTGACTCAGATCCGCCTTTTTCAGAGTCGCCCGCTGCAGATCCGCCTCAGTCAGATCGGCTTCCTGCAAGCTTGCTTCACTCAGATCGGCGAGGCGCAAATTGGCCCGACACAGTTTGGCTAGATTGAGATTAGCCTGACTCAAGTTGGCGCCCATAAGATTAGCTTGACTGAGGTTGACGCTTTTCAAGTTGGCGCCCCTCAAGTCAGCGCCCCTTAAAATAGCTCGGCTGAGGTTGGCTCCGACTAGTTCAACTTCACGTAGATTGGCTTCATCCAACATGGCATTGCTAAAATCTCTTTCTCCTGCCGAATAGCGTTTTAGAAGTTCATCCGTGTCCATCTTATCTCTGATCAAATTAATGAAGATTCAAATCAGATTTGAAGTTAGAGCTATCCCCAAAACCGAGCCAAAGATAATTAGCGTATAGAATTGAGCGCGACCCGTCTCAAAGTGCTTCAAACCTTCGCCCGTTATCAGGGTGACTAAACCTGTGAGATTGACGATTCCGTCTACGATCTTGATATCCGCGTTCAATACTTGCTTGGCGAAACGCAGTGTTCGTTGGACTAACACAGTGTTATAAATGTCATCGATATACCACTTGTTGAGGGAGAGCAAGTAGAGCGGCCTGATTTGAGTTGCGATCGCAGCGGGATTAATTTGACGCCTGATATACATCAGATAGGCAAGTGTAATGCCCAGCATTGCAATACCGACAGAAGCCCCCGCCATGATCAGGAATTCGGCCCAGTCAAAATCCGCCATTCCCGCCGACACACCAGGCATGACTTCGCCTGTGGGATGAATGAACGCTGCAAAGTAGTTGGCGAAAGGCGTTCCAATCAACCCAATTAGCAACGAAGGCGCCGCCAAGATCAATAACGGCAGGGTCATGACTAGGGGTGATTCATGGGGAAATTCACTGTGAGCAGCGTGATCCGCATCGTGTGATTCCCTTTCGTAATCAAACTTAATCGTCAATTCCTGTGAATTCATAGCGCCTGGCCCAAAAGCCAACCCTAAATTTTGCAGGTTCTCGGTTTGAAGTTGCTGGCGAACATCAGCATCATGGCCTCGGAATTCCCCTTCAAAGGTTGAAAAATACATGCGGA
>JAKSDM010000850.1 GCA_022360135.1 Pseudanabaenales cyanobacterium
ATTTCTTCAACCATTGGCGCCTGGTATAGAACCAAGAACGCAAACTTTTTATATCTTTATATTGATGTCAGCGAATATCAGCCACACTGTGTATTAAGAGGATATTCTGTGGGCTCGATACACTATGCAAGACTATCTTTATTCCTGGCTCAATATCCACAAAGCGAAGCCAGCTCGGATCGAATTTCCTAAAACCGTCGAAGAATTGCAGTCGCTATTGCGATCGCTTAAGCAACAGCAACAACCTTACAACTTTATCGGTTCATCCCATTCTTACAACGCTATTCAGCTAGTTGACGGTAATGTGGCGATCGTCTTTGACGGCAGTGGTTTAAAGAACATTGAATATGACTACATTACTCACGAAGTCTCCGTTGAAGCAGGGGTGACTATTGAAGAACTCAAGTTTTTTCTCCGGCCTTTAGGACGACAGCTTCTGACCAGTGGTAATTTTATGAAGCAACGCGTTATTGGCGGTGTGATAACAGGAACTCACGGCTATGATCATGAAAGCGCAATCATGGCGGATAGTATTACGGCGGCCAAATTGCTCACTGAAGATGGAGAACTGATCGAAATCACTGAAAAAGAAGATGAAGAAACACTCAAGTATCTTCGTGTCAGTTTCGGATATCTAGGCGTATTAGTGAGCGCCACCCTTAAGACTAAACCTAATGAGCAATTTCGGGTCAAGCAACAAATTTTTCCCCTGAGTCAGTTACAGGAAAAAATCGATCAGGCGGCCCAGCAACCCCATGCCTTAACCATGTTCCCCTATAGCGATCGCGAAGATCCCTATGTTGGATTTATCTCGCTTGAAAAGCTAAAGCGCTACCATCCCCCCAAACAGGTTAATCTGGCGACTCCCTTGATTAGCAACATTTCTTGGGCCATCATTAAGCTGTTTTGGAAAATCGATGCCCGGGTTCCGCAGATTCGACCGTTTGTTCAGCAATTGATCGGTCGATTAGCCGTCAACAGAGAAACAGAAATCATCATTACAAGTCCAGATGATCTAGACTATCTTTACGATTATCATCCCATGCTCGAAAGTGAAAGAAATCCTTCCCTGGCTAGACGATTCTTAAGTAGTAACTTTACTGCCTATAATGTTGCTGTCTTCGTACCCAAAGCTCAACTCGTCCCGCTTTTAACTTTCATTTATAAGTTAGGGCAAGAATTTAGACATCAAACTCCGCCCAAATTCTTTAAGAATTCTTTGGGCGTCCGCTATGTTGGCCAGTCAAAAAAATGTGCGATGGCAGGCAATTATCTGCTGGAGTCCTACGCGGTTGAACTGTTTTTTGCCACCCAAGATTTGGAATTTGCAGAGAAGGTCCAAAATCGGATTGCAGAGCACTTTCCGATCCGTCCCCATTGGGGCAAAACAATTCTGAAGTCTTATGCGCTCAAGCATATTGACCCAAAAGTCATTCAAACCTTCAAGCAAAAGCGACAGGAGTATGTTGGCTCAGGGTTGCTCAAACCCAATCTGGGTGAGCTAGAGTCTGAGTTGTGTTGATCGTATATTCCTCCCTGACCAAATTTTCCCAGCTAAAATTACACCCCACAAAAGGTACCTGGTTTTGTAAGAGAGTGGGAAAATAGGGCAGACCTGCAAAGACTGGAAGATTTATGACCATTCAACCTAACCTCCAACCCGCCTTAGACCAGGGACATGCGCTGAAGATTATCAGTGGTTTAACCAATTTTGACGCCGATCGCGTGGCTGCGGTGGTGCAAGCGGCCGATCAAGGCGGAGCCGACTTTGTCGATATTGCAGCGGATGCCGACTTAGTGCGATTGGCTCGGCAACTAACCAGGATGCCAATCTGCGTATCAGCAGTTGAACCTGAGAAGTTTCTGGCCCCGGTGGCGGCGGGAGCGGACTTAATTGAAATTGGTAACTTTGATGCGTTTTACGCCCAAGGTCGTCGATTCGAAGCGCCAGAGGTGCTGGAATTGACCCAAAAAACTAGAGCCCTGCTGCCCTCAATGCCGCTATCCGTGACAGTTCCCCATATCCTGCCGCTAGACGAGCAGGTGCAGTTGGCGGAAGCTTTGGTTAAAGCAGGGGCTGACCTGATTCAAACGGAAGGCGGCGCAAGCAGTCACCCAACCCATGCCGGCGTATTGGGTCTGATTGAAAAAGCCGCCCCTACCCTGGCAGCCGCCCACGCCATTTCCCACGCCGTATCAGCCCCGGTTCTCTGCGCTTCCGGTTTGTCGGATGTGACGGCGCCGATGGCGATCGCAGCAGGCGCCTCAGGGGTCGGGGTCGGTTCCGCTGTAAACAAGCTGGATAATCAGCTGGCCATGGTGGCGGTTGTTCGTCGCTTAGTCGAAGCGCTAGCAACGGTCAGCCGTTCTCAGGTTCGAGTATAGCTTGGGCCAGGGGAGTTGGGGGAGTCAGCAGCAAACCTCTGACTC
>JAKSDM010001282.1 GCA_022360135.1 Pseudanabaenales cyanobacterium
CCGTTGGCAGGACATTGTGCATCGGGTCGTCTGGGATTATTGCGATCGCCGCGGCCTTAAGCGGCCCAACCGCTGTACAACTGTCCAGCCTGCGGGCACAAAGTCCCTGCTCACTGGGGCCAGTCCTGGCTGGCATCCCCCGAAAGCGCAACGGTTTATCCGGCGGATTACATTCCGCAAGAATGATCCGGTCGCCATGGCTTGCATTGACTATGGCTATACAGTCGTCCCCTCCCAGTCTGATAAAGATGAGCAGGGCAATCTGCTGAGTGATCCCTTCGATCCCCGTTGCACAGAATGGTTGGTGGAAATTCCAGTAGAGACATCTTGGGCTAACTTGCCCGGCGCTGATCAGGTCGCCATTGAGCAGTTCTCCGCTTTGGCCCAAATGGATTTTTATCTACAAGTCCAGCAGGCCTACACCACCCATAACACCTCGGCCACCATTGAGTTCCGTGAACCTGAACTGGAGAAATTAAGTCAGCGGATCTACGACGCCATTCAAAATGACGAGGGCTATATCTCAGTCGCCCTGCTCGCTCGATTTGACGATCTGCAAACCTTCCCTCGCTTGCCGTTTGAGCCCATTAGCAAAGCCCAGTATAAGCAACTCGTCAGACAGGTTGAGACCCGTCGCCAGAGTGAGGATTTCCATGCGGCGTTATCACGTTACGATGCTGACGAACTGATAGAGGCGGGACCTGCAGGTTGCGACTCCGATAAATGTATGCTGCCTGAGGAAAAACCAAGAGTAACGGATTAATAATCCCCTACACCCCATACCCTATCTCCTTACCCCGCCCAATCGTGCATCTCAGCCAGAATCATGCTGTACTGGAATTAGGGCTGCCACTGAATAGGAAGTTCACGCTACGATCAAAACAGTTGGTAGAGGAGAATAAGTATGTTTGTTGACGAACTAACCCCCATTGTTAAAGAATTGTCTGGGCAACCCATTGCCTTCCTGGGCGGACTCTTCTCCGGCCTGTTTCGCCTAAATTTATCGGATGATCCGGTCAAGACCTGGTTAGATCGGCAAGCCGGAAAATCTGATTCTGAGGCTTCTAATACTCCTGATCAGAACAATCAGAACAGCGGTCCCCAGACCATTTCAATTGAGTGATTTGAGTTCCTCTAACCAGCGAGAGACCTGAGACAGCAACTGTTCACAGACTTTATTGTTGACCAGGCTGTCTCGGTTCAGATAGGTGAGGGCGGAATGATAATCTGAGATCGCGCAGTTCCAATCCCCCATGAGGTGGTACGTGCGACCGCGTTCAGCATAAAGATGGCCCTTTAGCTTACCGAAGATAAGGGCGGTATCAAAGCAGGCGATCGCCGCATCATAGTGCTTCATTTCCCGGAAGGTAATCCCCTGGTTGAGACGAGCCCGAATATTGTAGGGATTTAAGTCTATAGCGTGGTCATAATCTGAGATCGCTTTCTGCAATTGCCCCTGAGCCGCGTAGTAATTCGCCCGATTGTTATAAGCTTTATCCAGGCGGGGATTAAGACTCAAGGCAGTATTATAATCTTTCAACGCGTTGGCCAGTTGACCACTGCGAAAGTAAATCAGACCGCGATTACTATAATCCTCAGCCTTATTAGGGCTGCATTCAATCAGATGACCTAAAATATTGAGAGCGTCTCCGTAGTGTTGACGCTGAGCCTCAGCCAAAGCTAAGTGTCGCAGAAAAAACACCTGATTTAGCTCAGGATGCCCTGATGCCGGAAGGCTGCATTTTTTCTCAGATTTCTTGGAGATCAAAAAGCTAGAGTCCATCTCGTTAGTTGTCACAGAATGGGTAGATGTTGCTATAGCAGGTTTCTGGCCCGAAGCAGACCTTTCCGGATGATTCCAAAACCGATGGATATCCATGTTAGGTTTCCCAGTATGTAACTTGCTATCTGTTTCTTGATTAAGTTTCACGATAAATGGCAATAGCCAGGGCTATTCGTGTGTCACTTATCAGGGTGTCTCAGGTGTTTCACGATCAATGGCGATAGCCAGGGCTATTCGTGTGTCACTTATCAGGGTGTCTCAGGTTAAGAGTCAAAGTAGGGATCCACGCTCCAGCAGTGGAATCCTCGCATGAACATTCTGAGGGGCCCAACCGGGAAAAGACGGAGAATTTAAGCCAAAATAAACGTCTGGAGTTAAATATCTCCGTAGAATCCCCCAAGCACTACAGGCGCCCTTAGCTATAAACAGTATTATTTTTATATTTCTTGATACTTTGTGTTTTGTGACAGATTCGCTGTCTCTCCTGTAGCCCCATAGCTCGACAGGATAAAATTAGGCGCAGCTGTCCTGATTTGAGTTAGGGTAAGGGATTGATTTGAATCAGGTTAAGAGATTGATGCTATTGCCTGAATTCAATTTCTAGGCAGTTTAACGACTGTAAAAATGGCTAAGTTTTTTCAATCCCCTCGCCATTGCCAGAACAAAATATTAACCTGCAAACATTCGCTCAAAAAGGCTTTATGACAACTGCGACTACTTTTCCAAATGCGCCCG
>JAKSDM010000545.1 GCA_022360135.1 Pseudanabaenales cyanobacterium
AGATAATATCTATTATTTAAGAGCAGTCAAGGATCCGCTTCAGATGCAGAAAATTCTCATTGTCGAAGATCATGCTCGCATGGCGAGTTTGATGGAAAAGGGCCTAGGTAAACATGGATTCGCCACCGCGATCGCCAAGGATGGGGAAGAGGCGCTGCAGCGGGTTCAGAATGACAATTTTGATCTCATGCTCTTAGACATCAATCTACCGGTGAAGGATGGCTGGACAGTAGTGCAGGAACTCCGCCATCAAGGCGGTCAATTGCCGATTATTGTGGTTAGCGCCCGCTCTGACATCCCTGAGACAATCGCAACCGGAGATTACGCGGTTGATGGCTATATTTCCAAACCATTCAAAGTCAGTTATCTCATTGCACAGGTGCAGGAGAAACTCGAAAATTCCTAAAGGGTCAGTGAGTTTTCTCAAATGCAGCGCCTCTGATCAGGCTGGAAATGGCCTTTATGGTATCGCTTCATTCCAGTCAGAGATAGGTATGATTCACTGGGCTCTCCACCTCGATCAGCAGGGGAGCACGTCATCATTCAACGAGAGAATAATGCACCCTGATTCTAAGGTTCCTTCTAATGACTAGTTCTCAGGCTTTTATATTTCTCTGACGAAAGTTTGACGTGCTCCCGATCAGCAGAGTCTGTGAAATCTGGAGCGTAGGTGAGCTATTTTTTGAGTATCGGTCGAATGCTATCGCTTAAAGAGCATGGCTTCGCTAACGCCAGCTCAGCTCCTCCTTTTCCGGCGCCTCATCTGGCTTAGGATGGCGTTGGCCTGCTCCTCAAGTACTGCCAGGGTTGCCTGAATGTCGGGATGGTCGTGCACAAGAATTGCTTCAGCCAGTGTGGCAGGCACTCCGCTCCTGTCGATGCAATGCTGATGAAGCCACGTTTCTATCGGCCTTACTCTGAGGTCGCTGCGGACTGCAGATTGCTGCTGTCTAAAGGGCTCGGAGGCGGAGGGGAATAGTACGGTGCGTTGCATGGGAGTGACCTAATCGGATGGGAACTCTTTAATCTCCACCATCGTCAGCTTTGTTTCCGGGAGAGTTGAAACCCCGTAATGCAAAAAAATAGCGATCGTAATGCAGGAGTTGCATCTAATCAAAAATTAGGCGTGGCGATCGCCCTGAAGCCAGAAAATTCGTAGGATGGGTTAGCGAAGCGTAACCCATGCGGGCGTTGGGTTTCTGCACGCTCAACCCAACCTATACTGCGACCAAGCCCAGAGCCGTGTATCGTAACCCTGATACCTGATTGACTGACAGAACTTCTGAAACCCCTGAAAATTCGTAGCGTTGGGTTTCGCTGAATTCTCCGCAGGAACCAATCGCCTGGCTTCAGCCTCCAGGTGATCGCGCCTGTTGACGGAATCGACTGCGATCGCCCAGACTCTGATTCCAGACAGTCAGTTGGTTGGGTTGTTATGCGACTCCCACTAACCTCAAGATCTCATTACAAGTTTCTTTCGGTGTCTTGGCTTTTGTGTATACCGTAAATCTTGCAAAAAGTATCTGTAAAAACATCGTGTTTAATCCCCTCGCTCAAAATCAATCGCTTCGTATAAATCTGCCAGGGCAATTTCGACTGATACCGATAACAGTGTAAAGGATGCGTCCAGATCGCTATACTCCGTAAACAACCATTGATGCTCAGCCTGCTTCACATACTGCTCAACATAGGGTTGATATTGGTCAATCAACACATACTCCTGCAACGTTGGAATAG
>JAKSDM010000876.1 GCA_022360135.1 Pseudanabaenales cyanobacterium
CCCTGTTCCAGAATTGTTGTCATAGGTCAAGTTCAGATTCAGTTATCAACAACTACAAATCTACAAAATCTAAACATAGTAGTTTAGGTAAAATTTTAGAGTGAACTTGTTCGCCCTAAGATGGTGGATTACCCACCCTAGGGAGTTCGGCTTTGCCGCTGCGCTAGATGTGTGTGTTGGCCTCCCAAATCATTCTCCCAAGAAGGCATTGATCGCGTTTTCAATCAAGCGCTTGAATCACTTTAGGATCTCAAACAGTAGAGCCTTAAGTAGGTAGGGCTAAAAAGACTCTGTTAAATTGAATTCTGTAATTTCGTCAAATCCCTTAGCTGGCAAAGAATTTCAGCCTGATTTACATTCGGTAACATAGCTGAGGATTTCAGCCCTCACCTACTTGGTAGTCTGGATAAAATCTTGCTCTATAAAGCAATTGAAGGCTCTCTAGAAAAATACAAGAGTCTAGTTTTGCACTTTGAGGATTATGCCCAGACCATTCTCAATGTAGTCCGCATTGATCACCCAGATTATGACAAACCGCTGTTGATTAGAACTGGGGCGCGGGAGTTGACCACTGGCCAACTGTGGACATCCTATCGTCATCGGATTCCAGTGGAAACTAACTTCTTTGTGGCTCAGGACACCGCCGCCATGGAGATGCCCAGAGCTTGGACTGAAACTGCTATCAAGCGAAGTATTAGCTTAGCGCTTTGACCTGGTAGGGATTGGATGATGTTACTAACTTCTTTGAAAACAGGTTTTTCAGGATTATTCTGCATGTTCTTCACGCTTATTCCCTTGCCCAGCCTTCTGGCCATTTATCTTCAGGAACACTCTCAAGCGTTCTCTCAAGCTGTTCCTCCGTTCCAAACATTTCTAAACCTATAATCACAATTGCCCAAAACCCATATCCCTGCCCTGATGTCGCGTTATGTAGTCGTTGATCAAGGGGCCGCTAATCCCTATACCCCATACCCTACACCCCGCCTTCACAAGCTTTATTCCATACAGGCGAGACAGGCGAGACGCTAGGCAGGTCAAATACGGAAGCGCCTTCAAAGTCTGGCAGGGTCGTCTGGAGATATTTATCTCTTCGTAGACGTTCGACCTCTATGTGGCCACGGCGAGGAGACGTCTTCAATAGTTGACGTTGGGCCCAGTCCACAACTTCATTCTGTTCTGATGTATTCAAGGACTGGGCTAAGGTCTGCAATGCTTTGAAGCATAAGGTTTGCTCTATGGCCTGGGCAAGCAAATAGGCCTCATGACACGGTTTGATTTCCGGAATCGGGGACGGTTTCTGATATGCTCTTCAATTAATGCTCTGACATCAGGAGATGGATTTTCTAACAGTTGCCTATCACTCTTCGCCAGTGCTTTTCGATCGGATTCAAGACTCCACTCTGGAATTTTCTCTTTTGGCGCGGCGGCAAAAATTTCCTCCTGCAATTTCCTAGTCATGTCCAAATGGACAAAAGGTTCTAAGGTGGGCAACAAAGCCAATAGAACCTCAGGGGGTGGGACCTGACGTTCGCGCCAAGTTCTGGCGCGAACGGGATTAGCTTTTCGATACGGATAAGCCCGGGAAAGCGCATAACGCCAGGTATTGATGGCCAGCTCAAATTCTGGGGAGAAAAAATGAATCCGCACCCAGTGTTCATAGTCTCTGGCGGCTGGCGCTCCAATCACTTGGGCTAACTGATGGAAAGCATGACCCACAATGCGCCGTCGGGCTTGGGTCTCGAGATCGGCGCTGTCTTCCTGTCGTCGATTTATCTGACGGGTTTGGGCGATAAATGCTTCGCGGGCTTGGTGTTGAATGCTATCCCAACTTGGCAAGTTAGCAAGGAGCGCCGGAGGCAGGTTGCAATGGGGCAGAAAAGGCCGTGTCCAAGACAGGGCGGGTAGAGATAGGACATTGAACCAATCGTAACTTTCCCAGCAACTTTCAATTTCTCGCATTTTTCATTTTTTGATATCTCGAGTATTTCCGAACTCCGTTAGTATTTACACGGTGCGTTCCGTGAAAAACCTGATGGGTATACTCAAAAGCAAAGCAATCACTTCGAGAGTCGTTAAAACAGCAGGCGCCACGTTTTCTTCAACCCATAGGACTCCATCTTCCACAAAGGCGCCTAACTCCTCAGCGATTTCGAGCAATCGGTTAGGTTCTTTGGGCAGAGGCTTTTTGGGGACAGGTTTTACGGAGTATTCCTGGGCAAGATCCCAGCCTCTCTCCATACCAAACATCCAGGGGTCGTTATCATCACAGAAACGGACGGGGAGCGAACATGCCTGTGGGCTCAGGGGGAGCTATTGCAGGCGAGATGTCCTTTTTACCCGGGCGAGGAATGCGTTCTTTCATACATACAAAGCGAGGAATGAAAAGCGGTTCATCGGGCTCATTGTAATTCACTAGGCACTAAACTCAGAGGCCACAATCATCGAGCCAATGCCGGAGTCAGTAAAAATTTCCAGCAGCAGGGAATGGGGAATGCGGCCATCGAGGATGGTGGCGGTGCGAACCCCTTGGGCTAGCGATCGCACACAGCAATTCACC
>JAKSDM010001596.1 GCA_022360135.1 Pseudanabaenales cyanobacterium
ATTAGAATTGACATTCTTACCGTTTACAGTAACCAAATCGAGGATCAATATGGCATTCGAGTCGGTGACGGTTACCAAAAGGTAGTAGAAAAAAGAGGAACAGATTTGCAGTTTGGAGCGGCTCATCATGATATATGGGTGGGTTCAGGGATGATCTACTATGGCATTCCCCTCCCCCCTACAGGGATTGGAGAACCTGATAGGAGTCCCACTCTGGTAACTCAAGAAGAAGTATATGAAGGGAATTGGGCTGTAAGTTCAATATCATGGCCTACATCAAAATGGTAAGGCGGTATAACATAGACCCTGAGATCAACGAAATCAACAAATTCCTCTGAAACCCTTCTCAATCAACTCAGTCAGCTGCAAAAGCTCCCTTTCATCAACTCAAAAGCTCTGGTGGGTATATGCTATCCCGTCAGAAGCTCCTTGACAGAGCAGCACCCTTAAAGAGTTTGAATAAAGATTAATAAACCAACCGCATATCTCTAAATTGAAAAGGGATTAAACCTAATGAAAGCATCCACATTTTCACTCATACTGTTAGCCGCCACTTTCTTGGCTGATGTTGTTATCGCTGCACCATCAAATCAAGATAGAAAAGAAGAAGCCCATATTGTACAGGCCGATGATTGGCTCAGTAAAATTGCCGACAAATTTTACGACAATGTCCTGGCTTATCCTGCCATAGTCGAAGCCACCAATACCAAAGCGGCGGTCGATGATAGCTTCACTGCCATCGACAACCTTGATGTGATTGAAATTGGACAGAAACTGAGGATTCCGGCCCAAATAGACGCGATTCAAGTTGCTCTTGCCCGTCGTTCCGATGTTACAGGGATTTACAAGGGCTTTAGTTCGGCCGCTTCTAGCCCAGGCATCGACAGCACCATTTATCTAAACGTTGACCAAACTTTTAAGGAAGTATCCGATTATTTGAATGGGGAATCACCCATTGTAGAGGTGGGAACCTGGGAGCTTAATGAAGCTGGCCAAATTGTGGCGATAATCACCGGGCAGGAAGATGAAGTGTATTATACCCCACACACCATGATCTTAACCCCCCAGGCTGAACAGTTGAACCTCATGGCAGATAAATACGCCTCTCGAACCTGGGTCCGTTTGGATGCGCTAGCCACCCAACGGCAACAATTGCCTTACGATTCATTTACAGCCAATCAAGAAGTGAGAGATCATGGTTTTGGAGGGATATATAAAGCATTTGCTCCGTCTGCGTCCTGCTGTGGACAAGATTTTACCCTTATCTTGAACTCTACCGATAATACGGCCCAACTGACAACGAATTTCCATAACGATGAACCAGCCATCATCGAAGTGGGCGTCTGGAAAGCTGGTGAGGATAACCGCCTGACTGTTACTCTGACCGGTCAAAAAGAACATACCTACGATACGCCTCAGATGATTACACTGGCCTGGGGCGATGGTCAGCTAACCGTGATTGAGGCTGGTCCGGCTGGTTTGGGTTCAGAGGGACTGGTCTTTTACCACACCTTTGCAATTCACATTGCCCAGTCTCTCAAAGCCGGCGGCGATGAAGCCATCACCTACTACCTGCAACGTTCGCTGGGGCAACCGCCAGATGTGGTTAATCTTTGGGCGGTTGAATTAATTAATACTCGACTGCAAGCCTTACTGGAAGAACAGTATGACCGCTTTGTCCAAAATATGACTACACCGGGGGTAGTCTCCAAAGAGGAGAGCGTCTTTTATGTGC
>JAKSDM010000706.1 GCA_022360135.1 Pseudanabaenales cyanobacterium
CTATTTGAGGACTCAGACGGTTAGGTGAAAGCATCAGGAGAATAGGAAAGCGCTAACCGTCTGAGTCAACGTTGTTATTGGGCAGGATAGGCAACGGCGTCCTTATCGAGGTTTTCGCGACGTAGCTGGTCAAAGTCTACGGCGTCCTTCTCAAGGTTCTCACGACGGAGTTGATCAAAGTCAACCCCCCCGGCAACTTGAACCAGTTGCTGATCAGAGAGTTGGTCTTGGGCCTGAGTGTTGGGTTGATGTTTGATATCAGACATGGTTGTTTCCTTAAATCAGTGTTCTGTCTTGGATACTCTTAACGTAACAGAGGGCATAAGCTGTGACATTATGCCTGCATTAGAAGTTGTGGAGAGCGGCTAATTCAATTCTCATGGGAAATTCATCCACTGCGCTTTGGTGAGGTGAAAAACCCATGGGTGATTTCTAGAATTCAAGCCTTTGGCGCTGCTCTCGCCGATCAGTAGCCGATCAGTAGTGGATGACACTCGATATACTTGGGGCGCCACAAATCCTTATGTATTAGTTTGTAGCGCGTCTGATCCAGGGGTGTCTTCTGCTAACCTTAGCGATTTAGTCAGCTTGCGCTCCCGCATCAACAGAAATAGCGGCAATCCAAAGCCCAAGGACACCAGGAAGATAGCGGCAATGTAAAGGCCCCACAGCTGCATTTTCAGCCGCCGCCCTTCGGTCACAATAAGCAGAATGGCGCACAGGGACGCAATCGATACATCCACCCCAATAAAGCTGGAGGCGGGATTAGCGTAGACCTGTTTGATAAAGGTGGCGATATCGAAGTTCAGAAAGTTCGCTAGGGTCAACGCCCCCTGGGTGGCAATGGTGAACTGCACCAGATAGTAGTTTGTCCAGACGAAGCCAATCACCGTTAGGGCGGCATAGATGGCCTGTCGAATACGGTTCCAGAGCATGGGTGTCACTTGGCAAATTCGGTGCTTCTATTGTGCCGCTCTATGGGATAGTCGCCACCTTTAGGAGATTGTTATCCCTCCGGGGTGTGAATCCATCGCGATCGCCCATCAATAGCCAATACTGTTCTGATCAGCCCGATCATTTGCATGTAGAGACGTTGCCTGCAACCTCTCTAATATGGTTGGGGCCTCCTAAGGTTGTTGATCCACCAGTATTGCCATTACTCCGGCTGCAATCGGGCGGTTATAGATAGATTAAATTCTATGGAAAAGGCCAAATAAAAAGATTTTATCTATAAATTATTGAGGGATGATTGATTAGAAATTCTGTTGTCTGAGCGCCCCATTGGCTGTGATCTAAACGGGGTTTAACCGTTACACTAGTTTACAAATAGATTTTTAGCTATTCAAATCTTATTTTCCATAGATTTGAGTATATATTTAGTTCCGCTTTCTGAACGCATTTCCCTTGGCTCTCCTCCCCATTCAGCAATCGTTAAAAGGATCGGATTGATGCTTCAGTTCTTCACAGAGATGAGTTGGCTCATCCCCTGTTATCCCTTTGTCGGGATGTTGCTTTCAATTCTCTGGTCTCCCGCCATTATTCGGCGAACCGGCCCTCGACCCGCTGGATATATCAATCTGCTGATGACGTTTGTGGCCCTACTGCATGGCGTCCTAGCGCTGCCCGCCACTTGGAGTCAGGCGGCTCGCCATATCGAGATTTCCTGGCTTCAGGTGGCTGACTTGAAACTGACGCTGCCCCTAGAGATCTCCTCCCTCACCGTCGGCGCCATGGTGCTGCTCACGGGACTGAACCTCCTGGCTCAGCTTTACGGAGTCGGTTATTTGCAAATGGACTGGGGATGGGGCCGGTTCTACACCCTAATGGCCCTATTTGAGGCGGGCATGTGTGGGCTGGTTCTATGTAATTCCCTGTTCTTCAGCTATATTGTGCTGGAGATTTTGACCCTCGGCACCTACCTCTTGATTGGCGTATGGTTTAATCAACCCATTGTTGTGACGGGGGCGCGCGATGCATTTTTGACCAAGCGGGTTGGAGACCTGTTGTTGCTGATGGGGGTGTTGGCCCTGTATCCCCTCTCTGGAACCTGGAACTTTGACGCCTTGGCGCAATGGGCCCAAACCGCTGAGATTGATCCGAAGGTTGCCGCCTTGATCGGCTTAGCGCTGATTGCGGGTCCCATCGGCAAATGTGCTCAATTTCCCCTCCACCTATGGTTGGATGAAGCTATGGAAGGCCCATTGCCCAGCACCATCCTGCGGAATTCGGTGGTGGTGGCGACAGGAGCCTGGGTGTTGATCAAGCTAGCACCCGTGCTGGCGCTATCGCCGATCGCCCTATCCGTCACCATCGCGATCGGCATGATCACCGCGATTGGGGGCAGTTTGATCGCGATCGCCCAAATCGATGTTAAGCGAGCTTTGTCCTATTCCGTCAGCGCCTATATGGGCTTGGTGTTCATTGCGGTGGGAACGCAACACATCGAATCCGCCTATTTTCTCCTCTTGACCTACGCCATTGCTATGGCGCTACTGGTCATGAGTGTTGGCGGCATTATCCTTAACTGCATTACCCAAGATTTAACTCAACTGGGCGGCCTCTGGAGTCGTCGACCTATCGCTGGTCTGACCTTCCTGACAGGCGCCGCTGGATTGATTGCGCTACCTCCCCTGGGAGGATTCTGGGCTTTACTGCAACTGGTCAGTCAGCTCTGGCTCACCCATCCCCTGTTAGCCATCTTGCTGTTGGCGGTGAATGCCCTGACGGCCTTTAGCCTGATGCGGATCTTCGGATTGGTTTTCGGCGGTCGACCCACACAAATGACTGTGCGAGCTCCCGAAGTCATCTGGGAAATGACACTGCCCACCGTCATTCTGGCCGGTTTTGTCCTCCATCTACCCCTTGTATTACAAGTCCTTGACATCCGCCCCACTGGGGACGCCAACCTGGCGCTGTTGTTGTTTTGGTCCAGCTTCTTTGGCGCCAGCCTCAGCGCCCTGATCTACTTCAGCCCGGTTATTTCCAAGCCGGTGAATTGGCTCTGGACGCCCCTTCGGAACCTCTTCGCCTATGACTTTTATACGCCTAAGCTTTACCGATCCAGCGTGGTCTTCAGCGTGGATGCGCTGTCTCAAATCACCGACTGGTTTGATCGCTACTTCGTCGATAGCATAGTCAACTTCGTTGGATTGGCCTCCCTCTTCAGCGGTGAAACCCTGAAATACAACAACACTGGACGAGCGCAATTTTATATGCTGACGATCTCTTTCTGGGTGGCTCTGATCGCTATTTTGATGAATTGGTTGTCTCTTTCACAACTAGTCTTTTAAACCTATGCTCAGTCTGCTAATCTGGCTCCCCCTGCTCGGAGCTGTGGTAATCGCACTTTTACCCAGCCAGATATCCGCCCTTCGTATCCGCCAAGGGGCGTTGGCGCTCGCCGCAATAGTCTTGCTCTGGACACTGTGGCTTGTCACCCAGTTTGATTTGAACAATCCGGGGGTTCAGCTGCGGGAATATTTCCCCTGGATTGAGGTGTTGGGCCTTAATTATTCCCTGGGGATAGATGGCCTTTCCCTGGTTCTAATCGGGTTGAATAGCTTGCTGACCTGGATTGCTATCTACTGCAGCGATGTCAATACAACTCGGCCTCGACTGTTCTACGCCCTGATTTTGTTGGTGAGTGGCGGGGTTGCTGGCGCCTTTCTGTCCCAAAACCTGTTGCTTTTCTTTCTGTTCTACGAAGTGGAGTTGGCGCCTTTCTATCTGCTGGTGGCGATTTGGGGGGGGGTAAAACGAGACTATGCGGCGACGAAATTTTTGCTCTATACAGCGGTGTCGGGTGCGCTGATCCTGACGGCCTTTCTGGGATTAGTCTGGCTCGCCAAGGCATCGAGTTTCGCCTATGACTCCCAGTTGGGGCAGACGCTGCCGCTGGGGCTACAAGTCCTCCTGTTGAGCGCCATTTTGATCGGATTTGGGATCAAAATTCCCCTTGTGCCATTTCATACCTGGCTGCCGGATACCTATGTGGCGGCGTCTACGCCAGTTGCTATGTTACTGGGTGGGGTGCTGGCGAAGCTGGGGGCCTATGGAATCTTCCGCTTTGGCTTGGGGTTGTTTCCAGAGGCGTGGGTCAGTTTGGCCCCCTGGCTAGCGGGCTGGGCGGCAGTGAGTGTGCTGTATGGCGCGACCGCTGCGATCGCCCAGAAGGACATCAAACGCATGGTAGCCTACAGCTCTATTGGCCATATGGGGTACATTCTCCTAGGGGGTGCGGCTCTGACCACAGTTGGCATTGTCGGCGCGATCTCGCAGATGGCGGCCCACGGTCTGATTCTGGCCCTGTTGTTTCATTTAGTTGGTGTGGTGGAGGCCAAAGTGGGAACGCGAGAGTTGGATGTGCTGAATGGATTGATGAATCCGGTGCGGGGGTTACCGCTGATTAGCGCCCTCTTAGTATTGGGGGCGATGGCTAGCGCCGGTATTCCCGGTCTAGTTGGCTTTATTGCTGAGTTTTTAGTCTTCCAAGGCAGCTTCGCCGTCTATCCGCTGCAAACCTTGCTGTGTGTGATTGGTACGGGGCTAACGGCCGTCTACTTTGTCATTTTGCTCAACCGCACCTGCTTTGGTCGGCTAGATAATGCGCTCGCCTATTTCCCCAAGGTGAACTGGCGGGAGAAGACGCCTGCCCTAATTTTAACGGCCCTGATCTGCTTTCTAGGGATTCAGCCCGACTGGTTGACCCGCTGGAGCGAACCTGCCACCACGGCGATGGTAGCGGCTGTCTCCCCAGAGCCGCCTCTGCATCAAATCGTTCAGATCCCTGAATCAGAGAGCCGCAGCTACAGCGTTTCTCAATCGCATTGACGACACCCCACACCGAATGGCACTGAAATAAGCCATGTGGGCAATGCCCACCCTACACCTACTACACCCTACACCCCACACCCCGCCTTCACGAGATGTATTCAACCCAAGTGAGACTCGCTTATTTGCACACTAACCCCTAACCCATCCCATGCTCTCAACCCCGGTTCAACCCACGGCTAAACTGCCTCCGTCGCAGCATCCGTTTGCTGAGATTATCCACCGTCTGGAAGCGGGTGGCGCTCTGTTGCCTGACACGTCCGAGAATCTGATGCAAATCATCGGTATCTACAAAGCCTACGCTGTGCCGATGGACTTCTACTGGCGGGATTTGCTTTATATTGCAGAGCGTGTTTTCCTCGATCCCACTCCGTTTTTCAAGTACTTCTTACCCCAGGACTATCTGGATCGGCACAACCACTATGCTGGGGATGATGCAGATTTACGGATCTGGCGGGGTGAGGCGACGGCTCATCCAGAACTCCTGGCTTTTCTGGAAACTGGCGAACTGAAACGAAAACTGCCCAAGCTTTTGCATCACTTGTGGCACGATCGCATCAATATGGAATTTGCCGAAGCTTGTATGCAGGCCATGTTCTGGCATCAGGAGATGGGAGGCAAGTTCAATGCCTATCTCGACAGTGAAGCTTATCGCACCCAATGCGATCGTGCTATCAAAGCCTACTTCAAGGGCAATCCGATGATGCTGGGGCTGTATAAACTGTTCCCAGAGATGTTCATTGAACAGGTGCGGCAACGGTCGTATTACGCCAATCTGGGATTGTTTTGGGAAGTGATGGCGCCAGTCTTTTTTGAGATGCATGATCGCTATACCGAAGGCAGCCTTACCAGTGTCCCAGAGGCGATGAATTTTCTGGTGGATGGCATTTTTGCCGTGGCTGGTCGTCCCATCTACCACCATGTCTATATTCGCGGTCAATGCTACGAGATTATTCCCAAGTCCCAAGGCTTTACCTGGCTGTATGAGGCCGCCTTACCCTATGTGGAGTCAGTGTTCTACCGCGTGTCGCCCTTCCGGGGCGTGCGGTCCTACAATGCTCAGGTGGGACAAGTTCCTGATGATCAGCGTGATTTTCATTACGGCATCCTTTATGCCGATGTCTTCCCTGTAGGCAGCGCTGGCATTCCGCCCACGCTGCTAATGCAAGACATGCTGCACTTCCTGCCTGATTGCTTGCAACAGTACTACCTGCAGCATTGCCGAGGCGAAGACGACATGCTGATTCAGCTAGGCATTTCCTTCCAGCGATCGATGTACTGTGTCGCCTCAGCCGTTATCCAGGCGCTCCGTATGGCCCTATACTATCCCCTAGACGATCCCAACCCCAAACATCTAGAAGCCAATCGCAGATTCTTTGAAGCCCAACTTGATCGGTTTAAACGCCCCGAAGCCCGCCTTCGAGATATCCAGCATCAAGATTATCGATGAGAGGATAGGGGATAGGGAGGCAAGGGAGGCAGAGGGGATAGGGAGGCAGGGGAGGCAGGGGGGGATGGGGAGGCAAGGGAGGCAGAGGGGGATGGGGAGGCAGGGGAGGCAGGGCAGGGTGGTTTCTTTTATTGAGAGAATAAAAACACAACTTGGAAGGTTATAGGGAACCAAACTCTAGGAGAATAAAAAAGTCTTTATCGTAATAGCCAGATGTATTGGCCTTTAGTTGGTATCGCCCCAACGATCCAACGGTTTTTAGCAGCCTACCGAGAGGTGTTCTGC
>JAKSDM010001495.1 GCA_022360135.1 Pseudanabaenales cyanobacterium
GCTGCATTGTTGAGTTCTGAAACTGAATATATTGGTTATGGCAATGTTTGGGTTAGGGATAATATCTTGATTGCTTATTCTCACTACGTTTGCAATCAAATTGATGTCGCCCTTAAAACCGTCAATTCCTTGATGGCGTATTTCAAACAATATACAGGGCGGTTTGCAAGAATTATTGAAGCTAAGGCAGATCCCAATAATGTCATGGATCGGCCTCACATTCGGTTTGATGGAAAAACCCTGGGAGAACTGGAACAAACCTGGTCACATGCTCAAAATGATGCATTGGGATACTTTCTATGGTTCTACTGCAAGTTGACAGCAGAGGGATTGATTAAACCTCAACCGGAGGACCTGAAAATGCTGGCGATTTTTTCGGGTTATTTTGAGGCCATTCGTTACTGGGAAGACGAAGACAGTGGTCATTGGGAGGAAACCCGCAAGATTGAAGCCTCTAGTATTGGAGTTGTTGTCGCAGGGCTAAAACGGCTCAAGCAGATACTGACTGATCCCTCTTTGGCGTCCGATTGTCAGTACAAAGATAGATGGGGCGAAAATAGAGGGGTCACCCCCCAATTCATAGACGAATTAATGGCTCAAGGGATGGCGTCGCTGAACCATATTCTGCCAGCAGAATGCATTCAACCCGCACCTAAAAATAGACGGTATGACGCCGCATTACTCTTCTTAATCTATCCCTTGCAGAGTGTTGAGGAAGCCATGGCGGATCAGATCCTGAGCGATGTGATTACCCATCTTCAGGGGGATTATGGCGTCAAACGATATCTGGGAGATTCTTTCTGGGCGGCGGACTATACCAAGAAATTAGCTCCTGACGCCAGGACAGTTGATTGTAGTGAAGATATCTCCGCCCGCAATGCGCTTTTGCAGGCGGGTCAGGAGGCCCAATGGTGCCTCTTTGATCCGATTATTTCAGTGATTTATGGCCTCAAGTTTCAAAAGACCCGCCATCAAGACTTTCTAGACCAGCAAATTCTGTACTTAAATCGCTCCTTAGGACAGCTCACGGGCAAAGACTGCCCTTTTGGAGAATTCAAGCACCCAGAACTGTACTACATCCAAGAGGGGCGGTATACGCCGAATGAGGCGACTCCTCTGCTATGGGCGCAGGCTAATTTGAGGGTGGCTTTGAGGATTATGGAACAGAGTCTTGTTCGGGCTTGAATATTAAGGGGACGGACTATGGTAATGCAACGGGTTAACCCGGCTGTGAAAGATGCAACTGCCAATTGTCTCCCCAGCTCCCCTGGTAACTGAGCATGCTCAGACTTTTCGACATCTATTCAGTGATTACCGTCAATTCCAGCATTTTGAGAATTATTTGACGGGATTAATCGTACTGGAGAATAAGAGTCTGGCAAACATCTTCAGTCAGACCGGTAGTCCCGAGGCGGTCAGAATTAAAACTTACACTTCTAACCCACCTGCTATGCCCTCTAAGCGTTTGTGATTCAGTCCTTTCTAGATCCCAAAGTTTCACCGTCCCGTCTCCACTGGCTGAGGCGAGGGTTTGACCATCCGGCGAAAAGCTCACGCTATAGACCAAATCTGAATGACCTTCAAGGGTTTGAAGTTCCCGGCCATCAAGGTCCCATAGCTTCACTGTACGATCAAAGCTGGCTGAGGCAAGGGTTTGCCCATCCGGCGAAAAACTCACGCTATAGACCGA
>JAKSDM010000920.1 GCA_022360135.1 Pseudanabaenales cyanobacterium
AAAGAGGCCGGCTTTGTCTCTATTGAGATGAAGGAATTGCCCCACGACATCATGAACGACTACTATCTGTTGCGTAAAGGGAATGTGTGATGTGTCAACTCTGTCGGCTGGGAGCGATCTCAACTCGCCCAACACAACCCACCATAACTTCTAAGTCTCTTTATACCTGGGGCTCCTTATCTCGCAATATTCCCTCTACCCCATCTCCTCCCTCCCCATCTCCCCCATCTCCCCATCCGGCCCTCACCCTAAATCCCTCTCCCTGAGGGCTACGGTGTACCACACAAGTTGCTTGTAATGCCCCGAAGCGGGGTTTACCCCCTCTAACTACCCCTTGGCAAGGCTACCGTGTACACACAAGTCGGAGAAGTTGTATCACATCCTGAAAGCCCACTCTTCGAGAAGCCGCTAAGGCGTCTACATCCCCCAGCCCCTTCTCCCTCGATGCTGCTGGCGAATTTAACAATTGGACATATCGTCAATTCTGAGGGCTTTTTTGAGGCCCCCCAGCCCCCAATTTGGGGGGGGCAAGAACTCAAAGTCCCCCAGAATTGGGGGATTTAGGGGGCCTTCAGCCGTTCTCACGATGTTACAAAATAATTCGCCAGCAGCATCCTCCCTCGGGGAGAAGGGGAGCTAAACTCAAAGTCCTTCTCCCTCGGGGAGAAGGATTTAGGATGAGGGCTTTCAACCCCTTCGAGACATGACAGATAACTTGTATGTACACGGTAGCCTTGAGGGAGAGGGACAATGAACTGGGGCGATTAGTGCTCGATGGAGTTAAAACGGCCACCTGCTCCGCCCTCTGGGAATGGGAGGCAGAAGGCAGTCCATTACCTGAGGTGGGGGCGAAAACAATCGTCCTGGATGGAGCCGAAAATCTCATGTGCATTATCGAGGCGACAGAAGTGAATATTCGACCGTTCAAACAAGTTAACGCCCAGTTCGCTCACGATAAAGGGGAAGGCGATCATGCCTACCCGACGGTTCTCCTTTCAACTTAAAAAAAGCCCCCCAAAGTTGAGGAGCATCAAACAAACCATAGGGAGCCCAAACATTCTGAGGATATGACGGGTCTATTCTTCGATATATATCGCCCAGCGATCGACCTCGTGATCCTCTTTTCCAACGATATTGATATCGTGGTTATTGAAATTAGTCTCCTTGAACCAGTGACCATAGTCGTCGTTCACACTGACATGCAGTTTGATCAATGAGCCAAGCAGAGTGTGGCCCACTTCAATCTTTATCACTGCAGCATCTATAAAGACATAATCCTGACCCACGTGATCCTCTGGAATCTTGAACATAGCAGGGAAATACGCCCGGTGTAGATCTAGAATATCAATGCCATGAACATCTGATTCCTTCTTATTGACTAAATATCGGCCTCTTGTATAAAGAGGATCTCCCCCTTTGTGCTGTTGATCAAATTGTCTATCAAACCCCTTCATTCTGCATTTGAGCGAAAATCCCTCCTTATACATTTCGGCATAGTGCAATATGTCCTCTTTCATCTCGTCTAGATCTAGAGTCAATATCAATGCGGCATAAACACCAACAAGCACTCCCAAAGTAACGGTTCTACCCAAGATGACCAATACTGTCGCCGCTGTCAGGTCTGGAATGACTATTTCAACAATCTGGTCGATAAGCTGAGCCTTAATATCTTCTTTGAATTGCTCCACATATTCTTGTAGATAATCGTTGTTATCGAGCAATTCACGCAGCACGTCGTCAAAGGTGAACTCCTCATCTGGGAAGAGCTCCGGAAAGACTTGGCGAGCTTTGTCAAGCAACTCATCTAGTTCCGGCTGTGTAACGTCTACCAACGGTTTGCCATTAATTGCAGTGTTCTTTATCAACTCATCAATGATTTTCTCAAGATAATCCCAGAGCTTCAAATCATCGTTGTCTTTGAGATATCTGACTAGTTGGACTTTATTTCCGATATCTTTCAGGTCACGAAGATCGTCCTTAAGCAAGGCTTCAAGGGCTGGATGAGAAAATTGAAACACAGTATAGTCAGCCTGCGTTGTACACTCAGCGTTGATCCAGTCATCGCTACCATGGTTCTTTTGCCACACATATCGATGATTGTGTTTGTTCATCATCATGAGTTCGTGACCCACGCCCATCTGGTCTCCATTCCGCAGTAGGTTATATGTTTTGCCATCGTATACGAATGATTCCATTACGAATGGTTCTGCTACAGATGATCCCATGGATATCCTCCCAGAATTACTAAACCAACTAGCATTACTAAACCAACTCTGGTATTCTCAAATTTTTTGCAAAATTTACCATGAATGGGAAGCCCTTCAGGAGCGACCAGGCAAATTAAGATAAAACATCCTTGTAAGCTTTACAGAACAAGGATTATAAGCTGAAGCCAACCTGTTAAGTTTTGAAAAACCGAATGAGGCGACACTTACTTGTTGGCGGTGAATGCCCGGTTTACCTATGATGAGCGGAAGCAATCACGGCGCTTGTGGAAAAAGCCCCCCATCTCCCTCATCCCCCCCATCCCCCCCATCTTTCTCTACCTGCCATTCACAGGACCAAAAGAAAGCTCAAGAGTACCCCTTGCCTTTGATAGATTCAACGGCCCGTTTGATGCCGGTTTCGACATTGAGCCAGGCGTCGTCGTGGTTATTCCACTGGGTCACTGCTTTAGCATCGGTAGGCAGCCCCTGTAACTGACTAAAAGGGGTTCCACTCCAATCCACCGACCTTAGAATGATTGGGATAACCTGTGCCTCGCCATTATGATGTCGCTCCATCGCTTGCTGTAACTCGATGTCGTAACAGTAATCTGAGGCGATAAAATCGGCGCTGATCAGGAGCAGGATGATGTCGGCTCGGGTTAAGTTGTCGTCAATTTCATCGGCCCATTTTTCGCCTGCTATGATGCGGCGATCGTGCCAGGGCTGAATAAGCTGCTGTCGCTGCAGAATTTTGAGGTGGGTATCGAGTTGGTCGCGCAGCGGTTCGTCTTTATGGGAATAGCTGTAGAACAGTCGGAGGGCTTGAGTACGCCGGTCCATCGCCAATTCAGGCTGACGGCTACCCTCTAAATCCACACCATTGAGTAGGTCTCTGACATTGAGGGTGAGCAAACCATCTCCTGTAAAGATATCAAAGGAAGATTGTTTGTGTTCTTCCCGCATCAGTAATTCTTGGTAGTCCACAGACACCGCAGGATGCTGTGGCGCCGGTACTTTTTCCTGGGGTTTGAACTTGAAGCTGCTGTGAATGCGATCAAAGTCGTACCGGATAATGGCCAATAGACGGCGGCGACTGGCAATGGGTCCATCCACGCTGATGGTGACGCAGCGGTCTTGGCGATCGATTTTGACCAGGCCGCGATTGCCTTCAAAGTTGAGGATAACCCCCGTACGCCATCGCAGTTGGTGATTGCTCAACACATGGGTGCGGACGATAAAGCGGGGCAACAAGCCTTCTGGCAGGATGGGGTACCCGTAGCGAAAGTTGAGGCATTCGGCTGGGTTAAAGTCGGCGGCTTCGGGGGGTTGCTGCTTGTCGAGCAGGTCGGGAATCAGGTAGTGGGTTTCGTCTTCTTCAAAGCGGAAACACAGTTCGAACTTGCGCATGAGTTCTAGTAGAAACCCGTGGCGTTCGGGGGGATAATTTTTAGGATCGAGGGTTCTGCCCAGGCACGCCACCTCTAATTCGCCTTTAGTGTCCGTTAATTCATCGGCGTTGAGTAGAGCGTAAATGCCATTGGTGACCCAGTGGGGGTTGAGGACGTGGGTGTCGCGCAGGCGGGGGTCTTTTTTGTAGTTGAGGGCGATGCCCAAGCTATGGAGATGAACCGCCAGGGAGTCTTGGGCGCTGAAGTCTACCTCGCCATCTTGCTGACAAATCTCTCGATATTTTTCAAAAGAGATGTAGTTGTCAGACATCTCGGCTAGCCGATTTTTAATGGTGACCCAACTGGCAGGGAAGGCGTCTCGCAAGTGCTCTAGGCGATCGGTCTCTCGCTCAATCGCAGCTCGCAACAGGTCGATGCCAATACCAGCTCCGCAGTCGGTATGAATAAACTCACGAATGGCCGGAAACTTTTGTTGTAAGGCCCTACGGTTGACATCAAAGGGGTGTTCTTCGACTTTATTGAGCACCACAATCACCGGAGAATCGCCGCCAAAGCTCTGGATTAGCTCTAGCCAATATTCGGCGTCTGCATCTTCGTGACCCTGGCGACCGTTGAGCACCAGCAGGTACAGACTGCGTTCGGTGAGAAAAAATTGGTGGGTGGAATGCATGATTTCTTGACCGCCAAAATCCCACACATGGAGTTTGATGTCTTCGGCATCATGCAGACGGATGGGCCACTGGGTGATTTGAATGCCTTCGGTTTTCTTTGACTCAGGATCGAATCTGTTGTGAATCAAGCGATTCACCAGGGAGGTTTTACCTACAGTCCCAAATCCCACTAGAATCAGTTTGGCTTCGTTTAAAGGTTCGCGATCGGCCAGAATGCGGAAGTAATAGTTGAGAATATCTTGTGGTTTGGCCGGGGTTGCTCCATAGTTAACCTCTTTCCACGTAGGTCCAAGAATCTCCACTGAAATACCTAGCCCCTCATTTCCATGGAGATAGAGTTTTTTGAGATTGGTCAACTGATCCAATTCTCTCGGCACGCTGGTCAGTTGATTTTGGTCAAGGTCAAGTCGAGTCAGATTGGCCAGCTGGCCCAATTCTTTCGGCACACTGGTGAGTTGATTTTGGGAGAGGTAAAGCGCCGTCAGATTGGCCAATTGACCCAATTCTTGCGGCACGCTGGTGAGTTGATTTTGGGAGAGGTAAAGCACCGTCAGATTGGCCAGCTGACCCAATTCTTGCGGCACGCTGGTGAGTTGATTTCCGTTGAGGGAAAGCGCCGTCAGATTGGCCAGCTGGCCCAATTCTTGCGGCACGCTGGTGAGTTGATTTCGGTCGAGGGAAAGCGCCGTCAGATTGGCCAGCTGGCCCAATTCTTGCGGCACGCTGGTGAGTTGATTTTGGGAGAGGGAAAGCGCCGTCAGATTAATCAGCTGGCCCAATTCTTGCGGCACGCTGGTGAGTTGATTTTGGGAGAGGGAAAGCATCGTCAGATTGGCCAGCTGGCCCAATTCTTGCGGCACGCTGATCAGTTGATTGCCGTTGAGGTAAAGCGCCCTCAGATTGGTGAGTTGACCAATACTCTCTGGCACAGTTGTGAGTTCTAATTCTGATAGGTTCAGACGAGTGGAGCCAGTCTCAATCGCCTCCTGAATCCGCCTTTCTGCTTCAGCTAAAGCGGCATCGTCTACCGTTTCAAGGCGCCCTTCCCCTGCAGATACAATTTCTTCTGGCGAAAGCTCCAGTACCTCAGCAATGGCCACAATACTTGGCTGGCTTACTCGCTTACCCCGCTCTGGATGAAATAATCGGCTAACCGTATCGGCGCTGACCCCAGCCTGTTTTGCAATGGCGACAAAGCTTAAATTCAATCCGTCTTTTGCGGCCTGTAGCTGGTTCAATCCCTTGGGGCTGGCGAAAAAACTGTGGGGGTTTGACGACATGGGGATCTGGGCTATCTAGGGCAACGCGGAGTGCTGTTCATAGGGTAGCCGATGAACTATATTGGACTCCAACTTGAAGCGGGAAATTATCTCTTAGACAATTTTGGATTTTGGATTGAGAAATCCTGGCTGAAGGGTGATTTCGAGGCGGTGACTATTCCTGGTTCCCAGGCTCTGCCTGGGGAACCGCTACCGGAGGCTCTGCCTCCAGTCGGCCTGACGGCAAATTGAGGAGGCAGAGCCTCCATTGGAACCGTCTTTTTGGCCCACTCTCCGAGAAGAGCAAGCTCTACACCCTAAATCTCTCTCTGGGGGCTAACATGTGCACAGATCTCGATTAAGAGGCGTAAATTCTGGCTTACCCCCCTTAATCTCCCCTTGCAAAGGCTACGGTGTACACAGATCTCGACCTCGATTGCAAATTCACCGATCTGGCCCCCCTAACCCTCCAATTCTGGGCTACCGTGTACACAGATCTCGACTCCGATTGCAAATTCACCGATCTGGCCCCCCTAACCCCCCAATTCTGGAGGGGATCAGAGTTCAAAGTCCCCCAGAATTGGAGGATTTAGGGGGCTGAAATGACTCCGGTTCTGACTT
>JAKSDM010001108.1 GCA_022360135.1 Pseudanabaenales cyanobacterium
TAAGCAGCCAGTTGATCTTGCAATTGAATTGACACTTTTTTGTAGTCCCTTAGAGTCACGACTGTCTCAAAAGTTGATGGAAACCCCAGAATTGTATAGGGATCATCAGAGCCAAATATAGCCTGGATATCGACACCAGAGACCGCCAGGAGGGATGTGCCAGCTTTTGGTCCAGCCCTGAGGACACGAATGTTGTGAAAAAAGGCGAATAGGTCAAGGAACGGTTGGGTTGTTTGACTATTGCCGACATGATCCATGCCGTGGAGATATCGCCTTAGGCAGCGAAAGATATGCTCAGCCGCATTGGTGGTTTTTGGGATTGCTGACGGATCAAGTAAAGGAACCCAGAGGTCCCTACCAACGAAGGATTGCCAGTGTTTCAGAGACGGCTGCTCTGTACATCTAAAAAAGCTCAACAATCCCGGAAGATGGCGTTCGAGGAAAGCGACCATTGCATTAATATAGGGATTGCGCAGGTCTCGACCAACTCGAAGCAGACGCTCTAATTGGGTCTCCCCAAATTATTAACTGAACAGTATTGTTAAACTACCTGGAAGATACCTCAGGCTGACGATCTGCCATCAGGTCTTGCTATATCTCAATGGATATGGCAAGACCTGTGAGGTTTTTCAAACTCCTTTACCTTCTAGAAATTTGTTTCCCTAATTAATGTTGGCGTCGCTAATCTCTAATTCTCATGAACTTGATTGAAACTACAATCCGTTGGCGCCATGGCACGTTTGTGCTGTTTGCCTTGATCGCCCTATTTGGAATTATCTGCTTGTTTAGCCTGCCGTTAGAGCTGCAGCCGGGGGGCGATCGCCCAGAAATCAGTATTCGGACTAACTACATTGGAGCGGGTCCGGCTGAAGTGGAAGACCTGATTACCCGTCCGATCGAAGAAGTGATGGAAGAGGTGGAGGGGGTGCGGGAGATTACCAGCTCTTCGCGATCGGGGAGCAGCAGTATCAATCTGGAGTTTGCTTGGGGGACGGATGTTGATGATCGCTTGATTGACGTGATCAATCAGTTGCAGCGGGTGGGAAATCTACCAGCTGAGGCGGGCGACCCCCGAGTGTCGGTGGCCAGCACCAGTAGTAGCCCGATGATGTGGCTGGTGCTGGCGCCCAAACAGGGGCGCACTGCAGATGTGAATCACTATCGAGATCTGGTCAACCAGATTGTCGATCCAGAGTTGAGACGGATTCAAGGCATTGACAGTTTCTTTGTGGTCGGCGGGCAGGACCGAGAGGTGGAGGTCAATGTTGACCCCAAGGCGCTGGTAGACCGGAATCTTGACATTGGACGGGTGGTGACAACGCTACGAGAGAACAACCGGGATATCCGAGGGGGACCGCTGGTGGTGGGGCGGCGGGAGTATCGGGTGCGGACCGTGAGTCGCTCCCAAAATCTAACCGACTTGGAGCAATTGGTGCTGCGTCGAGATCAAACGGGCGCAGTCTTTCTGGGGGATGTGGCCCAGGTGCGAATGGGCCGCAAAATACAGCAGAGTGTGCTGATGTTTAACAATGAGGAAGCTGTTGCGATCGGCGTCATCCGCCAGGTCGGCGCCAATGTTCCGGCCGTGTCCCAAGGGGTTCGGGCAACTCTGGCTCAGCTTCAGCAAAGGTTTGATCAACAAGACGAAGGGCTGATTTTCCGCGTTGCCTACGATGAAAATGACTACGTTGATCAGTCTGTCGCCCTCATGCGCAACAACCTGATTACCGGGGCGCTATTAGCCACGCTGGTGCTGTTGTTGTTCTTGGGCTCGTCTCGCTCAGTGGCTGTGATCGCTTTGAGTATTCCCACGGCCATGGTGAGCGTCTTCATTGTCATGCATGTTTTGGGGCGATCGCTGAATATCATTAGTTTGGCAGGACTAGGGTTTGCGGTGGGGATGGTGGTGGATAACGCCATTGTTGTGCTGGAAAATATTTTCACCCATCTGCAGCAAGGACGCCATCCGATTCGAGCCGCCATTGACGGGGCCAAGGAAGTGGGCGGCGCCATGCTAGGATCCACCCTCACCACTGTGGCCGTGTTTACGCCGATTGTTCTGGTGCAGGAGGAAACGGGACAATTGTTCACCGACGTGGCGATTACCTTGGCGGCGGCGGTGCTGTTCTCGTTGTTTACCGCATTGACCCTGACACCCATGCTCTGCGGCTTGTTTCTCAACCAGACCGAGATGTTGCGGCTGCAACAGATTGATGGCGTTCGGCGGAGTTGGTTTGAGCGGGCTGTTGTCCGCGCATCTGCTGGATTCCGTCGGATTCAGGATAAAGTGGAGCGGGTGTTGCTGCACACTGCTTGTTGGTCAATGGGTCAGGGCCGTATTCACAGGCGACTGATCGCCCTATCGCTGCCGATCATTTTATTTGTCGTCGGCGCCTTGCTGTTGCCGCCCGCTGACTATCTCCCCCAAGGGAATCGTAATTTAATTCTGTGGTTGAGTGAAACTTTACCGGGTACGAGTGTTCA
>JAKSDM010000570.1 GCA_022360135.1 Pseudanabaenales cyanobacterium
AGTTGAAAGATCTATTAGATAGATTGTTGAATGAAGGTGAATTGGTAATCAAATGGCATCGAAAGATAAAGAACAAGGGAAATAATCATATTGCAGCTTAAATGCTCATGAGCTTAACAGGGGTCGCTGAGTTGACCAATGAGGTCCGCCGCCCGAGCCAGTCCAGGGTAATGATTAGTAACCTGATAGGCTGGCTGATCAGGGACTGGGAATTGAGTATAGGCGATATTTCGCTGAATAGCGTTTAGATCCAGAACCTCATATGAGCCAAAATTTTCCTGCACAAAGAGTTGGCTGCGCTCAACATGGTAAGGCGTCAGGCTGGCGTCTGTTGCGCCTGAAGGTAAGGTAACCCAAGCTGTCTCTGGCGTTTGGCTTGTCGGTGTCTGGACTTGTCTGTGCACATAGCGGCGCTGCGCCACATCATCCTGTTGACAGACACCCCCGACATAGCCAATGTCATGACAGAGCAACGACACCATAAAGTTGAGCCAGTCCTCACAGGTGACATTGCCTTCACGCTGGCGCCTGCCGTGCAAGATTTCCTGCCCCACCAGACAAACTAAGATAGTGTGCTCAACATTGTGATAGAGCGCTGTCGTCGCACTCAGCTTATCCAGCACTTGAGCCGCAAACACACTCAATAACACACCATAGTCTGGCTGAAATGGTTGGTTGGGGTTGGCAGATCTGAAACCCAACGGTTTGCCTAGCATTTGGATGTATTTCTCGTGCAATTGATTCACACAAGATTGCTTCATTGATGTTGCAGGATATAGCACGGTTACCTTCTTGGAACTTTATTGTCAATTAAAGATTCTTTTTAAACAAGTTGTAAGCTGTCAGCTGAGTTGAATCTACGCTACAGCTCAAACATTTCGATTTCCTGATGTCAGGTTTGCTTCGTTATCTGACTAACCCTTAACATCTCTAGTATCCGGGTTGGAGTATTGAAGCGTAACCAGAAAAGCTCACAACCCAGATAAAATTTGCTAAGAATTTGCTAAGTATAAAATAGTGCTTTAACAGCTTTCTTCATCTAATCCTTTTAAAACCTCAGCAAAACTCTACAAACTTCGACTTTAGCTTTACCAGGCCATAAAGAGCGGGGTTAACCTTGGACTTTGCATGGGTACCCTGCATAAAATAAACATCGTGATA
>JAKSDM010000192.1 GCA_022360135.1 Pseudanabaenales cyanobacterium
ATCCAGTTGGCTACGAACCTTGGCCCAAACCGGGGCGACATCGGGGATGGTTTCCTTCAGTTCGATGCTAATCACCGAAACGCCTGGACTGGAAGTCGATTCCAGGTTGTCGATTGCTTCTATGTCAGAGAGTTCTTCCTCGATTATTTCAGTCACTAAAGACTCCATCCGCTCGGCGCTGGCACCGGGAAAGAAGGTGGTGATGGTGGAGTGTCGCTGGGTGATCTCGGGGTCTTCGAGACGGGGTAAAGTGAAAAAGGCGGAGAGTCCCCAGACGACAATCAGGGTGAGGGTGAGGGTGAGGAGTTGGCGATTGCGGTAGAAGAGGTTGTGCATGGTGAAGCGCAGGGGGAGAGGGGGAGGCAGGGGGAGAGGGGGGGAGGGGGAGGCAGGGGAAGCGAGAGGGAGGGCCTATTCAGGACAACCCAATAGTGGCGCATAGTGGCGCAAACGGAAGAGGTGTGATGCGAGGATTAATCCAAAACCTGTACTAACTGCCCAGAAACGATGCGGTGGGCGCCGCTGGTAATCGCTTGTTCTCCTGGCCTGACCGCACCGCGCACCAAAACCCGATCGGCTTCGGTATGCAGCACCTCTACATCGCGTCGGGCTACTTCATAAACAGACTCTTTGGCAGATGCTTGCTCGACTGGCGATGGCTCAGACAGCATGTAGATAGACCACAATCCTCGTTCCCCTGGAATCAGGGCCGTGGAGGGCAGCCAGTAACCGTCCGTAGATTCAATATCTGACAGCACTAATCGAGCAGTTTGGCCGACCGTCAGCGCCTTTTCTGATATGATCTGTAGAACGACGGTGACGGTGCGGCTGGCTTCATCAAGTTCTGGCAGTAGCGCGGCGACTTGAGCGGAGTAAGTGTCAGCGCCAAATTGAATCAGTTGGCGATCGCCGACTGTCAGATCTGCGGCGGCATCAACCGGGACACCAATTCGAGCTTCCAAGGCGCTGTCTTCGACTAGGCGCAGAACCGTTTGTCCCCCGCCAACGACCACACCTTCGTCGATCAGGCGAGTACTGACTCGGCCATCAAAAGGCGCGGTTAGGATGCTTTTCGCCAGTTCAACGTCGAGGTTTCGAATACTGGCTTCTAGCTGTCTGACTTGGGCTGCTTGAGCGACAAGCTGTTCGTTGCGAGTCCCTGCCAGAAGTTCATCCAACTGGCTCTGAGCTTGGTTCAACCGACTTTCTAAAGATTCAGTTCCAAACGACTGCTGATCCAACTCCTCCCGCGAAATGGCGCCCCGCTGATAGAGTGCTTCCCGTCTTTGCCGTTGGAGTCTTCCCAGCGCTACCTGTTGTTCCCAATCAGCAACCTCAGCCTGGGCGGCGGCAATATTCTCTGGCCGAGGACCTGCCTGCAGTTCTTGGAGTTGCGCAACTGCCTGATCCCGTTGCGCAATCAGCTGCTGTCGCTGCGTGTCTAAGCTGCGAATGTCCAATTTGGCTAGCGGTTCGCCCGCATTAACGCGATCGCCCTCATCCACCAAAATTTCCACCACTGCGCCTGATCGCTCGAAGCCTAAATTGCTACTCCGCCGGGCTACGATCTCCCCCGTGTAAGTGCGAGAGACCTCATAGGCGCTGACAGATTCCAACGTCGTGGTTTCTACCGACAGCGCCGGAACCAATGTGGCTGGTTCAGGCGCGTTACCCCCCCTTGCCTTAACCACAACTAGTGTGGGAACCAGTAGCAAAACCGATAGCCACAACCATCCCCATCGCCTCAGTTGCAAAGATTTGGTTAGCGGTAAGGCGGTTGTCTCTTGCGGTTTAGCAGCAGTGTCATCGATCTCTGTCTCTCTCTGGGCGAGTAACTCAGCCGATTCAGGGTTCATGGCATTATTCAATTAGTTGATATACAACTTGTTGACTATCAATTCATAACTTATACTCAACATATTGGATATGTCAATCCCATTGTTTTGAATCTCTGAAGTGATCTATGGCGCTTGCCCACACTATTTTGTCTTTGTTGTCCGAAGGCTCTCTCAGTGGTTACGACGTAAGTAAACGGTTCGATGAGGGAATTGGCTGTTATTGGCAAGCCAGTCAACAGCAGGTTTATCGGGAACTCGGTAAAATAGAGCGCCAGGGCTGGGCGGATTTTGAGACAATTCCGCAGGAAGGAAAGCCAAATAAAAAGGTCTACCGCATCACGGAACAGGGTTGGCAAGAATTGGTGAGATGGTATGTCGAACCCTCAGAACCGACACGGATTCGAGAAGATCTATTGGTAAAGGTAAGGTTTGGCTACAAAATGCCTCGTGAGGTTTTACTTAAAGAACTGCAGCATCGTCGTCAGATGCATCTTGATCAGCTGAGTTTTTATAAGGAAAAAGAGGACCACTTTAAGTCAATGTCAAACCCTCCCATAGACATGCAGTTCAAATACCTGACACTGCAACGTGGGATTTCCTATGAAGTGAACTGGATTGAATGGTGCGACTCGGTGTTGTCGTTTTTGGCCTCACACCCAGAGATTGGACAGGCTAATGAATGACGGGTTCAGCTTGTAAGTTTGTCAGCCTGAGATCAGTTTGTCAGCGATAAGATACAATTCTTCGCTTTATAGCAATTCTAATCGAACTCGGGTTGAATACTCGGGTTGAATACATGTTGTGAAGGTGGGGTGCGGGGTGTGGGGTGTAGGGGGTGTAGTCAATGCAATTGAGAACCGCTATATTTCAAATGCAAAGGGAATTATTGGAATAAATCAGTATTTGTTCAAAGATATTCTTTGCTGCTATGTCAACCCCAATTATGCATATCCACCTTTGGGCGGCTCAAACCCCCGTTCAGCAGCAGATAGGGCTTCCGAAAAACATGTGGATGATATTATCAGGAATATTGCTAATCGTGCTTGTGGGGGCAGGCATTTTTTCATCGATCCAATTCGGAAAAATACGTAAGCGGCTTAAATTCGAGCAGTATAAGAATCGCGAACTACGGAAAAAAGTAAAACTAGCTCTGGGCACCATCACTAAAATGGAGCGGAATCCAGACTTGATCCACTCGCGCGAATTTAATCTGGACTACCTGCGAATGAGGATGGATGAAGAACAATTCAACTTCATCATCCTCAACCAATTGAAAGTAAAGGTGAAGCAGAACATTAGCGTTGCCCTAAGACCCCAACAAGCCTCTCAAGGAATGGTCGGCATCGCCAGTAAGCCTCGACAGGTTGATGAAATGTTTGATGTGGAGTATAAAACCAGCGATACACTGGCCGCCAAGAAACGTGTTCTGTTTCGAATTCAGATCAAGTTAGCAAAGCTTCCCACTCAACCCACATCGGTAACTATTAACCAAATCATCGACTGCATCGAAACCTTTCTGGCTCCTGATTCTGACCATAGCAATTGGCAACCTACTCTCCAAGGTCGTATTGCTTACATGCACTGGGATCAAAAAGCCAAACCAACTCCTTTATTGGTGCTAGAGCAGTCTAAAGATGGCGTGAACGTCACCTTCCGCAGCGTCAACCGTAGTCCCGCTAACCGCAACGTTAACCAGACTGCTAAACGCATCGCTAACCCCCGAACTGCACGTCAATAACACACAACAGTGATGGAAGCATTTCAGCTTGGCTAAGTGATCAGGCAAAATCAATTAAACATTTTCAGCCCAGAAAGCCTTGCTCCATCTTGAAAGACTGTGAAAATAATTCTGCACGACTGCTTAACTATAGCGGTTTTCAATTCTATTGACTACATCCCACCCTCCCCCTTGATCTACGGTGTACACAGATCTCGACTCCGATTGCGAATTCGCCGATCTGGCCCCCCTAACCCCCCAATTCTGGGGTAGGGTTGATTCTCTAAGTGAAGAATAATGATGGCACCCTTATTGTATGGCCGTCCTTCAGAAAAGGTTGAACCAAAACTCAGGGATTTTGGAAATTTTCTCTCATTAGAGAATCAACCCTACCAATTCTGGGGGGATCAGAGTTCAAAGTCCCCCAGAACTGATGCTGCTGGCGAATTATTTCGTAACATTGTGAGAATGGCTGAAGGCCCCCTAAATCCCCCAATTCTGGGGGACTTTGAGGATATGCCCCCCCAGAATTGGGGGCTGGGGGGCCTCAAAGACCCCTCACTTCGGTGTCAATATTTCCAAGTGTTAAATTAGCCAGCAGCATCAGAACTGGGGGATTTAGGGGGCTGAAATGACTCCGGCTCCGACTTGTGTGTACACGGTAGCCCCCTTGATAAGATGTGTTTAACCCAAGTGAGAATTGTTATAGTCAGTTTTGCGACGGAATCAGGGTTGATATAGGAGAGGTAGGGGGCAAAGGAGTTTGACTGAGAGAATCTTCTTGGGTAGCCTCTTCCATGTCTGAGAAAACTGCGTTCTGTAATTGCTCCCGTAAATCAGGCATAACGGCTAGGGCTCTCGTCCAATCTGGAATCTGAGTTCCGGTGGGATCTTCTAAATATTGTTCCCCTGCCTGCAGAATGACTTGCTCAAAACATTCTAGGGTGATTTCTTCCTTGTGTCGGTCATAGACTAAATCATTGAATCGGGCGTCGACGAAGTACTGTCGAGTCAGATTCTGAGCGCCTCGGCGAAACTTAATCCGTAGCGCCCGAATGTGATCTATCGTCACGACCACTTGTTCTGTTTCGGTCAGGGTGCGAAGGACTGACTGCAAGATATCCCGGCACATTTTCTGCAAGCCTTTGTTAGCAGAGGCGCCCAATGGTTGATGCTTGTGTTCAAACACCCCCAAGTCGACTTGGGCGATCCGCTTCAGCGCCACATTTCGGTAAACTTCTGCAAGCAGTCCAACCTCCAGTCCCCAGTTGCCTGGAATTCGCGTGGTCAAAGCTAAATCGCTGGTTAGGGCGAATTCTCCAGATAAGGGATAACGGTAGGCATTTAAATAACGGAGATAGTCTTTGTAACCAAATATCTCCATCAGAGCCATGATCAGTGGGGCTACGAACAGCCGCTTCACTCGCCCGTTGAGGCTGCGGGGGTGGTTGCCCAACCGGGCGTAATAGGCTTTGCTGAAGGCGATGCCAAACTCTTTTTCAAGTACAGGGAAAAGCAGTTTCAAGGGATAGGAACGATCATAGGTGGTGATATCGGCATCATGGAGTACGATGGCGGAAGCCCCCAATGAAGCAACCCCAAGTCCCATCCAAACGGCTCTGCCTTTGCCTCGATAGCGAAGGATGTCTAGCCCTCGCTCTTGCAAAACCTTTAAGATCTGGGTAACCCGAGGACCATTTTCCCAAAGTACTAGGGTTGGCTGAGGCAGAGATGCAAAAAATTGAACCGCTTCGGTATATTGCTCCTTTGTGTCTGCATAGAGGCAGATAACAATCATATTGACAAAAGGGCACTGCTTCAGGTGATCCCGAATATTGGCTAGGGCGGGACGTTCTAGCTCCTCAAATAAGGAGGGGATCAAGACCGCAGTCGGCGACGTTCGACTCAGTTCAGTCAGGCGCTCTTCTAGCCGCGTTAAGTCACAACCGAGGTCATGAATTGTGGTGATTAGCTCTTGTTTGTAATCCATGCAGACATCAAGCCCCTAACTGCACCTTTTATCATAGAGAGATATGTGCAGGTCTGGATGTTTGACCTGCTACAGCACTCTGATGAGTTAACTAAAAAAGCCATGAAAATCACAAAATTACACAAAAATTTAAAATCAGGTTCTACTCCTAGTCTCCCAGTAGGGCGCAATTCCTAATGCTCTAATCCGTTTACTTTAGCCATCCCTTTAAGCGGGCTGCAACTTGAGGACGACGTAGTTTTCGCATTGCTTTAGTTTGAATTTGTCGCACCCGTTCGCGGGAAAGGTTAAACATCCCTCCAACTTCCTCAAGGGTGTGAGGTTCCCCAGTCGTCAGCCCATACCGCAAGGCAATGATGTCTTTTTCCCGCTCAGTCAACACCTCAGCCAGAATGTTACAGATGTCCTGACGCATCATCGTTTCGCTAATCATGGATTCTGGGGACTGAGTATTGCCATCCTCCAATAACTCCATCAGCTCGGTATCTTCCCCTTTCCCTACCCGATGATTTAGGGAGAGTGCGCGTCGCCGCACCTGTTGCAAAGCCCGCAGCTGATCCGCTGAAATCTCTAGAGACTCCGCCAGTTCAATTTCATTCGGGTTGCGTTGGAGTTCTTTTCGCAGTTCCCGATGGGCTTTCTTGAGCTTGTTAAGTTTCTCGACGATATGGATCGGTAAGCGAATTGTGCGGGCGTCATTGGCAATGGTTCGGGTAATTCCTTGACGAATCCACCAGTAGGCGTAGGTCGAAAACTTATAGCCCTTATCGGGATCAAATTTTTCGGCCGCCCGATTAAGCCCTATGGCTCCCTCCTGAATCAAATCGAGGAAGGGAACGCCCCGATTAAGATATCGTTTGGCGATGGAGACCACCAATCGGAGATTAGAGCGGATCATCTTGCGCTTGGCGATACGCCCATTGTAAAGCTGCTGATTAAGCTGAATTACGCTAAGACTGAGGGCTGCAGCGATTTCTACTTTGGTCGGGACAGGACTTGATTCTTGCTTTAAGCGATCGCGCAATTCTTCGACTTTTCCAAGAAAACGCACCTGTCTAGCCAGTTCTATTTCTTCATCAGCCCTCAGCAGAGGATAACGCGCCATCTCCTTAAAAAAGGCGCCTACTGCATCATCAGCAATGGATTTACTGTAAACGGCTAGGTCGGAAGCCAGCGTATGGTCGTCACCCTCCTGTTCAGAAGATAAATTGGCGGCGATCTCCTCTTCTCCCCGCCAAATTAGGGAGTCAGCCTCCAAATTTGCGGCTGCTCGGGGGAAACTAGCGTCTGCTGTACTAATTCCTGATGACGTCATTACAGCATCTAAATTAGCCCAGTCTGTAGACAGATTGGTGTCGGGATTAAATGAGGCTGCCATATTGTAATTCAGGTATAGCCTTACAGGTTTAGGGTTATAGACCTACGGTTGAATACACTATAACAATCTGGTCAAGAAGCGAGGACCTTAAGAACAATTTGGTTAGCCTTTAATCCTGCTATTGTCAGGCATTTCTTGCTTTATGTAACGTTTCTTTGGCTTTCTTGCGATGTGTAAAGTTCTATTTACCTGAATCACTCTATTCCATCCGATCAAAATTGAATCTTATTGACCCAATTGTTAAGGATCTGGCGATATCAATCTTGATGATAGAATTCTGATTTCTCGATTACCTTGTGTAGGGTTTGCAGTGCTCTAGAATCGGCAACTATTTCTAAGAGCAACTGCTCTAAACTAATCAAGCGTTTTGTTGCATCTGCGCCGAGGAGCAGGTGGGTGAGCTAATCGTCACTTAAGTCATCTACTGGTGACGCCGATGCTTGTCAGGCGTGAATTTCAGCTTGCACTCCTATGAATCTAAGCGCCAATCAGTTGATCTCAAATACATCCCCATCAATGTGGGTGGAGGTCTTGGTGGATTGTCCAGGGGCGCAGGGTCTTTATACCTATCGTTTACCGACTGACCTACCCGTTAACCCTGGAGATATTCTGAGTATTCCCTTTGGTCGTCAGGTATTGGGGGGCATTGCCATTCGTCTACTTCGCCAACTTCCGCCAGACCTTGATCCGGACCAAATCCGGACCGTTGAAACGATTATCAGTCGAGGGTTTTTTACCCAGTCCTATTGGGATTTATTGCAGCGGGCGGCTCAATATTATCAAACCCCTCTGATTCAAGTTGTTCGCACAGCACTACCCCCCGGTTTATTGGCTAAATCTCAACGTCGAATTCGACTAAAACCTGAGCTCATCCCTCCAGATGGTGAAGCTTTTGTTAGCCCTACCGCTCGTCATCTCTTGAAGCTGCTGCAACAATCTAAGACCAGGGACTATACCTGGCAATATCTACATAAACAACAGAGAGGGGCGCGACAGGGTTTACAACAACTCCTGAAGCGAGGGTGGGTGGAAAGCTATCTCGCCTCGCCTCAACCGCCCCACCCCAAACTTCGGCAAGCGGTGATTCTGGCGACAACTCCAGATACTCTGGCTGAACCACTAACGACTCGACAGCAGGACATCTTAACGGTGCTGAGACGGCAGGGAGGCGATCTGTGGCTTAGCGACGCCTTGCAGCTCTGTCGAACCACAACCGCAACCCTCAAAACACTTGCCCAGAAGGGGTATCTGGTGATCCAACCGCGCCAGGTGTTGCGGGTCGGAGAGGAGGCTGTAGTCACGCCGGACCGGCTCAAACCCCTAACCCCACATCAGCAAAAGGTATTGGCGGTGATCGAGCCCCTGAATCACAAGGCCGAAGTGTTGCTCCATGGGGTGACTGGATCGGGGAAGACAGAAATTTACCTGCAGGCGATCGCACCCCGCCTCCAAGCGGGTCAATCCGCCCTTGTCCTGGCCCCCGAAATTGGGCTCACTCCTCAACTGACCGACCGCTTTCGCCGCCGTTTCGGTGAGCAGGTCAGCGTTTACCACAGCGCCCTTTCCGAGGGTGAGCGGTATGACACCTGGCGACAAATGCTCAGCGGCCAACCCCAAGTTGTGATCGGCACTCGCTCCGCTGTCTTCGCCCCGTTACCTAACCTGGGCCTGATTATCCTGGACGAAGAACACGACAGTAGCTTCAAACAGGATTATCCTTCTCCCTGCTACCATGCTCGCACCGTCGCTCAATGGCGAGCTGACTTGGAAGACTGTCCCTTGATTTTAGGATCGGCGACACCGTCGTTGGAGAGTTGGCTGAGAGGGCAGAGGGAGCAAGGGGAGCAGGGGAGGCAAGGAACGCAGAATGCGGAACAAAGAACAAAATCCAAAATCCAAAATCCAAAATCCAAAATCCAAAATTTCCACCTTTCTCTGCCCCAACGCATTCATGCACGTCCCCTCTCACCGATCCAAATTGTGGATATGCGGCAGGAGTTCCAGGCGGGAAATCGGTCGATTTTTAGTCGTTCTCTGCGGCAAGCGCTGGAGGCGATGAAGGCGGCGGGGAATCAGGGGCTGCTGTTTATCCACCGTCGGGGACACAGCCGTTTCGTCTCCTGTCGCAGTTGTGGATATGTGATGGAATGTCCCCACTGCGATGTGTCTTTGGCTTATCATAAGCCCTATGCTGAGGCGTTGCCGACGCTACGGTGTCATTACTGCGGCTATGGGCGATCTCACCCCCCCCACTGTCCTGAATGCGGCTCGCCTTATCTGAAGCATTTTGGCAGCGGCACCCAGCGGGTTATCCACGAAATCGAGCAGCAGTTTTCCGACTTATGCTGTATTCGGTTCGACAGCGACACGACTCGAACCAAGGGGGCGCATCGCGCCCTTCTCACCCGCTTTGCTCAGGGCGAGGCGGATTTACTGATCGGCACTCAAATGTTGACTAAGGGGCTAGATCTGCCCCAGGTCACTTTAGTCGGTGTGATTGCGGCGGATGGGTTGCTCTATATGGGGGATTATTGGGCCAGTGAGCGGACTTTCCAAACCCTAACCCAGGTGGCTGGAAGAGCTGGGCGAGGCGACCAACCGGGTCAGGTTATCATCCAAACCTATACCCCAGAACATCCAGTGATTGAGGCGGTTAAACGCCAGGATTATGAGGCGTTTGCAATTCAGGAGTTAGAGCAACGTCAGGCGCTTAATTATCCACCTTATGGCCAGCTCATTCTATTGCGCCTCAGCAGCCCAAATCCCACCGCTGTAAAACAAACGGCAGCGGAACTCACCGCCGCCTTAGAGCAAATCGCCTTAACTGGCGCTCAACCTACTTACAAAATTTTGGGTCCCGCTCCGGCCCCTATTCTGCGAGTTGCTCGGCGTTACCGTTGGCATATTCTCTTAAAACTGCCGTTGGCGGCCAAAGCTCCTGATTTATCTCCTCTCCGTCAAATGTGCCCGTCTGGGGTCAGTTTAACCATTGATGTAGAGCCTCTTAACTTGGCGTAAGGGGATACGCCTGACCGAGATGGGTTCTAACTCAGTGAAAATTGCCAGGGTTCTCAGCAAAAACTCATCTAGTGACAAGGGCTTTTCTGGTTTAATTCTCAAATATCAAAAATTCGTCTTTAAGCAGGCGGTAGATAGGAAATTAAGTAGGTAGAACTTAAAAGACTCTATTAAGTTGAATTCTGTAATATCGCCAAATCTCTTAGCTGTCAAAGGATTTCAGTCTGATTTATATTCGGTTACATAGCTGAGGATTTCAGCCCCCACCTACTTATAGATAAACAAAGAAAAGCATGTTGGCATCTACATTAACTTGGGCGATGCTGGCGGGGTATGGATTTTTCCTCTACCGCATTGTCCAATCCTCTGTCCCTGAAAAGGTTTCAGCCTCAGCATTTTTCCAAGGAAAAGCAAAGAACGGTCAAGCTCCAGGGCTTTGGTTGCTGGTCGCCAGTGCGGCGATTTCCTGGATTTTTGCAAAATCCATCGACAATGCAGCCAGTCTGGCCAATTCCTTTGGGGCGCTGGGGGGGCTGGGTTACGCG
>JAKSDM010001383.1 GCA_022360135.1 Pseudanabaenales cyanobacterium
CGGCTTAAGCGGCATAAGCTAGGCGAATCAGATAGGCAATATGCATCGGATAACCTTTGGCGTAAAGCCTATCCACACAATTCTCGGCAGTCTCTAGATCCCTGAAGGCGCGCAATACCTGCTCCGTGCCGTTAGCATACTGAATGCAAAGTTCCCAATGCATCGTTTCCTCGCTTGAACTAATGAAATACAGGTGACGTACAGAAAATTCAAAGTTCTATTAACTTCATAGAAACTTTTCAAATTAGTGCTATCTAATCCTAAAAACTTTATATTAGTTTTGTACTCCGTGAAATCAGCCAATTCTAAATCCAGATATTCACGCAGAGGATGTCAGGTCTTTAGATTAAGGTACACCTGTCCTGTCGTTCAGTTCTGTTATGTTGGACCCGGCATAAATTGCGTCTGAAACGCGAAACCTTGTTGCCAGAGATACAGTCGGAGATCGAGGATTAACATTCTACCGGACAGTATAAAAGTGTGAAGCTTAGGAAACCCTAAAGGGCAATCTCCTTCCCGAACTTTGAAGGCTCTCTAAAAATCTACTGACGCCATTTCCTGGTTTTTCTCAAAGCCAGATAGGCTGTGACAGAGTGATTTATTAAGAAAATCAAGATTCATCAAGGCTTACACCCCCTCAATCGGTAGTTCTAGGAGTGAAGTTTTAGTCTTATGTTTGATTGTATTATCGTTGGCGCAGGTCCTGCAGGCGGAACGCTCGCTTACCATTTAGCCAAGCGAGGTCGGTCTGTTTTGCTACTAGAAAAGGAAACTCTGCCCCGCTACAAGCCCTGTAGCGGCGCTGTTTCTCCTAGCATTGCCCAGTGGTTTGACTTTGATTTCACTCCAGCCATCGACCTCAAGGTGAGCCGGGTTCGATATACCTGGAAACTGGGGGATCCGATCAATGCCCAACTCAAGACTTCAGAACCGATTTGGATGGTTCAACGGGATGTGTTTGATCATTTCTTGATTAAGCAAGCCCAGAGACAGGGGGCGGAACTTCGGGATGGCGAACCGGTCACTGGGATTGAATTCAAGGGCGATTACTGGCAGGTTAATACCTCAGCAGGTCCTTTCGAGGGACGATACTTGGTGGGAGCCGACGGCGCCAGCGGTCCCATGGCCAAGTGGTTAGGCTTTAAGGATCATAAACTTCGAATCGCCGGACTTTTGGAGGTGAAAACGTCGACCCCTGCGGCTGAAAACTGCGCCATCAATTTCGAGTTCGGCTTGGTCAAAAGTGGATGTTTGTGGAATTTTCCCAAAGCGAATAGTTACTCTATCGGCGTTGGCACATTTCTTGGCGGCAATCTGAAAGAGTTTAAATCCCATCTAAAAAAGTATGTCCCTGAGTTTGGCGTAACCTATGAGCAGGGACAATTCTACAATCACCCTCTAAAGTTATGGGATGGTAATCGTCCCTTGCATAGCCAGAATGCTTTGCTGGTTGGGGAAGCTGCCGCTGTTGTCGATCCACTCACCGCAGAAGGAATCCGGCCCTCTATCTTCAGCGGTGTCAAAGCCGCTGAGGCGCTTGACCATACCTTATCAGGCCAGGTTAATGGTTTGGCTAGCTATAGCCAAACCATGCATGATGAGCTGGGGGTGGATATGCAATGGGCCCAGCGCATCGCTGGCGTCTTTTACCGAGTTCCAGGGATTGGCTACCGGGTTGGCATCAAACGCCCCACGGCTACAGATCGCCTGGGACAACTCTTGGCCGGGGATATTCATTATGCTGACATTGCTAATCGCGTGATCAAACGCCTGAGCAGCAGTCTACTGCCTGGTATGGGGGGATAAAAGGGGAATTAGGGAGCTGCTTTTCTCTTACTTCAAATGTATAAGGTCAGATTAGGTTCTAAAGTGTTAAGGATTGTGGATCATTCTCAATCAACTGAGCCAAATCTTTGAGGAAGGCAGCTGCATGGGCGCCATAGATAATGCGGTGATCGCAGGTGATATTGACCTGCATTTGGCGGCGGATTCCCATCATGCCGTCGGGGGCGGCCACTACCTGAGGACAAGAAGCGCCAACTGCCAGAATGGCCCCTTGACCGGGCGGTAGAATCGCATCAAAGCGATCTACTCCAAACATTCCCAAATTGGATAGCGTAAATGTACCCGAGTTGTACTCGTCTGGCTGGAGTTGCTTAGCTCGGGCTCGATTTACCAGATCTTTCCAAGTCCGAGATAGGGAATAAATATCGATCTGATCAGCCTGCTTCAGGACCGGCGTAATTAGGCCGCCATCTTCCATCGCCACCGCCATGGCAATATTAATATTCGCGCCGTAATGAATACCCTGGTCTGTGTAGCTGGCATTGAGCAGCGGGTGTTTCTGCAAAGTCACCGCGACTGCTTTAGCCAACATTGCCGTAATGGTCACTCCTTTAGGCTTAATCTGCTTATAGAGCCTATCTAGGTTGTCCGTTGTCATCGTGTAGCCAACCCGGTAGGTAGGTGCAGCAAGGCTAGTCAGCATATTCCTCACTACTGCTTGCTGAAGTGTGGTGAAGGCGACAACCTGACCAGGAGCCGTTGGCGCGGAGGCAGGGGCGGGTGGGACTGAGCTAGGCGTTGGAATGGCGCTAATGGCTGCGGTTGGGGAGAGCGCCACAGCCGCAGGAGCAGTCAGCGTAGGCGTCTTACCGGCTGCTATTTCTATATCCTGAGCGACAATTCGACCGTGTGGCCCTGTGCCCTTGACTGCACTCAGGTCAACCTTGAGGCTTTTGGCCAGCTTGCGGGCTCGAGGAGAAACAATGATGCGGCCACTCGAACGACCTGAATCGGCTCCATTTTGAGTTGCCTCAGTGGCGGCGGCCTCGGCGGCTGTAGCTGCAGGGGCGGCGGCGGGGATTTCAGTCGCTGATCTGGATGCGGCCCCTTGTTTCTGCGCCGCTTCAATTTCCGCCTCGGTTTCCGCTAATAACGCGATCGCTTCGCCGACAGGCGCAACCCCCCCGGATTCAACCACAATAACCGCTAGATAGCCCTCATAGAAGGACTCCACATCCATGTCAGCCTTATCAGACTCGACAATTACCACCGTTTCACCTTTTTCAACCTTGTCCCCAGGAGATTTGACCCAAGCGACAATCTTACCTTCGGACATGGTGGAGCTGAGGGCGGGCATGAAGACTTCACGAATCATGGGCGACTTCCGAAACGGTAATCGAGACAACAATCTGGCGCGGACGCCAACTGCTTATTCTATCCTGAGTAGCGCCATTCTGATAGACAGCATAAATTGGCAAAAGCGATA
This sequence comes from Pseudanabaenales cyanobacterium, assembly GCA_022360135.1. Lineage (GTDB taxonomy): Bacteria > Cyanobacteriota > Cyanobacteriia > Phormidesmidales > Phormidesmidaceae > JAKSDM01. The sequence continues at coordinate 3,272 of JAKSDM010001383.1, forward strand.
ACTTTCCAAAAGAAAAGGCGAAAGAAGAAGGTACGACCTCTTTCGCCTTGCCCCTTTACCTTTCTTCACCGAAGAGGGCTTATAGCTCACCGCGAATTTCTTCGACAACCCCATCTCGCACTAGAATTTCCACTTGCATCTTGCGGATCAGGTTATCTCCCACTGCAACTTGGAAAAAG
>JAKSDM010000469.1 GCA_022360135.1 Pseudanabaenales cyanobacterium
AAGACCATTAGGACACGTTGTGGTGGGATGTAATAAATCAAACATCTATATTCAGACGAGACATTGATTCCAAACGGATGATTGATTATCATCCTCCTGAAACTGATAAATTATTCTCTGGAAACAAGAAACCACCCTGGGTCTGGTGGCGGCCTATGAGCTCGAACGCCTCGGTCACCAGATCGATATCATGGAGGGTAGCCCGCGCATCGGCGGTCGGATCTGGACGCACCATTTTGGTGATGGCCCTGGAGCTCCCTATGGAGAACTCGGGGCAATGCGCATCCCTGGCGATCACGAGTATGTCCTGCATTATGTCCACGCTATGGGACTGGGTGACAGATTGTGCAAGTTTGTCACTATATTTGAGGAGCACAACGCCCTGCTGAATATCCACGGAACAGTCTTTCGCATCCAGGATGCGGCGACTCAGGCGCTCCAGACCCGCTATCGAGAACTTTTCCTGGATGTGCGCTACAGCGAGAATACCCGGTTGTTTGCAGCTTGGCTCAAGCTGATCGTAGACGCGATCGGTTCCGGGGAACTCCGCGAATGTCTGGAGCAAGACTTGAGTTCACACTTGATGAATAAACTGGAGGGACTAAATTTGCAGCCATTTTTTAGCCCTCAGGGCAAAACAATCGACCTCCACACGTTTATCAAAGCTCATCCAGATTTCCGGGAGCAATGCAGCGAAGCGCTAAATTTGTTTCTCGGCGATATTCTAGTTGAGACGAGTCATGATTTATTGCAGCTGCAAGGGGGAATGGACCAACTGACCAACAACTTAGCAAAAGCAGTCAAGGGTCCAATCAAATGCAACCAAGAGGTAGTAGCCCTGAGAGTCCTTGAGGATGGCGTTGAGGTGTCCTGGATAGAAGCAGGGCGACTGCATACGCGTCACTGCGATTACGTATTATGCACTATCCCATTTTCAGTCATGAGGAAGATGGAGTTGAGCGGGTTTGACGACGATAAACTGAGTGCGATCTACAACATTGTTTATTGGCCAGCAACCAAGGTCTTGTTTCACTGCGCACGTCCCTTTTGGCAGCAGGATGGAATCTTCGGCGGCGCCTCCTTCAGTGATGAGGGTATTCGCCAGATCTACTATCCCTCAATAAAGGACAACTCCTCTCAAGAGAGCGTACTAATGGCTAGTTACACGATTGGCAATGACGCGGCATATCTAGGAAAGATGGCCGAGCAAGACCGTAATCTTTACGTTCAGAATGCTCTGAGCAAACTTCATCCTGAAATTCGAACCCCCGGTATGCTTCTAGATATGACCACTATCGCTTGGGGCAACCACAAATGGAGTGCTGGAGGATGTTCCCTGTCTTGGAATCATCAGCCATACCAGGAGATCGCACGACCCCAGAAGACACTTTTCTTTGCTGGTGAGCACTGTTCCAAGTTTCCGGCATGGCTTCAGGGATCAATTGAGTCGGCGCTCCAAGCAGTACATAACATTATAATCCACAAGCCCGTCACAGACCAAACGACGAGGTCCCCCTTGGCGCCCTTGGGGAAGCCTAAAACCTCGCTTTCCCTGAAAACGGCCATTTAACTACATCCCGCGCCCATCGACATCACTTTCTCGATACTCTACCATGAGCATCTTTAATCTTCCCCGTCTGCACTTTCAGGGTTTTGCCCGGATTCACGCCCCCACGGGGCACAAAAACGGCCTAGTAGATCTCAGTACCAACACGGTATATATGAACGGTGAGCGCTTCGATCACCGTTGTCCTGTGTCCCAGTACCACGAATACCTCCAACGCTTGGAACCTCGGTTCAACGCTGAAGGTCATTGGGATGAGGAGGGTCCCTTCAGCATGGCGATGGGGTGGGATTTCGGAGGCAACGGCCATTTTGCCATTGATGCAAAGATTATCAGCGCTCAACGCGAAGCTGGACAAATAGACCAATGCGATCCAGTGGTAGGTCGCAGCGTCGATATGTGGGGTCACTACAACGACTACATCGGAACAACCTTCAATCGAGCTCGTATCTTCGACTGTGATCCGGCTTCCAACTGGACGACCACAATCATGGTAGGTCAGCTGACCTTCGGACGATTGGGTGGCTCCCACGAGGTTCCATATTTGCTCTCAGTTCCGGTTGAAGGCATGCAACCAGCCCGCTGGCAAGACTTCAACCACATCCGCGAACTACCCAAACACTGTCTGAACCCTGAGTTCAAGCGCGCGGCAGTGCATCAGTTCACCGTTTCTAAAACTGCTAGAGATTGGCTGTGGGGTGAAGAGGCAGTACACTCATCGACAGTGACTTTGTTGCGTAAGGCCATGGAACGAGACGACGTGTTAGGGCTGGTTGTACAGTTTGGTTTAAGCAACATGTCGGCCCCAATTCAACTTGACTGGCCGGTCTTTTGGGAGCTGCATGGGACCATTGGCCTGTGGTGTGAGGGGGAGCTGAGCACTTTCCGCACGGCCGATTGCTGACCCCTTGTCGGGCATCACACCCCTCTGAGGGGGCTGCATCTAAATCCTTGTCCAATCTCACCGTTCAGGTCACTCCTCAAGGAGTCTGCTTAAATATGGTCATGGCGACACCGTGCTTGGATCGCGCCACCAAGCCGGGGCCAGGACCGATCCACGCCATTGGCTCCAAGCTCGATCTCGGAGAGCTAGAGCTACGTACAGTTCACAGCCAACGGCTCATCGCGCGGATCCCGAGAGAGGCTTATCAGCGGGAAGCACATCAACTGACCAGCGGAATCGTAGATGTACCGTTGGCGGCCCCCTTCGAGAATCTGCGCAACGAAATCGAGCAGGATAGCCTGTGTATCATTGGGACAGAGCCTGATGGACAATGGCGAGTCCTGGTTCAGGAAAGAGAAGTTAACCTCCAGGTCGATCGCGCCTGCCATTTCGTGGAGTTTCCTAATTGGAAACGTGGCGAGGATTTTGCTGTTGAGCTGGAAGTGCGCTCCTTTGTTCGGGGGCGTCCCGCTCCTGTCGAGGCGGTGTACCTGCGCCAGTTTTACAATCCTAGAGGGCTGCCTCAATTACGCTACGAGTTTGAACGTGACCCTGCCAACGCCAACAAGACCTTTCACTTTCCCCACAGTTCTGAAATGAACATTGTGCAATTCAAAGCTGGCCGACAACAGGTGAGCAGCGACTTTGTTCCTACATGCGTCATCTCAACGGATGATCAAGGGTGTGGATGGGTTACTCTGCGTGGCGCTCGACCAGGAACCACACATGTGCTACTGTCGGCCCAGCCCAACGAATTACCTTGTGACCCGTCCCATCCTGATGAGGCAGAGATCGCCTATGACAACGACGATCGACTTGGCTTTTGGTCTGGTGCTGGCTATTTCGCAGTCCGGGTGTTGTCTGATGACTGGCGCTTATTGGCAGAGGTCGAGGATGAGAAGGTCGACTTCAACTTCATTTATGAACATATCCTGGCTTTCTACGAACAGTCCTTCTCCTTTATGAAGGCAGAGGTGTTTAGTCTGGCTGATCGCTGCAAAGTTGAGACTTACGCCCGCCTGATGTGGCAAATGAGCGATCCTGGCAACAAAAATAAGACCTACTATATGCCCCCGACACGGGATATGTCCGAACCGAAGGCGATGCTCCTACGTAAGTTTCTAAACAATCAGCAAAAATTGGGCTATGTCCCCACTCCCGAACCGATACCGAAGTGCGCCCAACGCAGCCTTCAGAACCGTAAAGAATTGGTCGCCGCCCTTCGACATGCTGCAGAATTGGAAGTTGCGGCCATGCTGCAATACATCTACGCGGCTTACTCTATCCCCAACTATGTTACTGGTCAAGAATACGTGCGCCGGGGTTTGTGGACTCCAGAACAGTTGCACTTAGCCTGTGGTGACAACCAGGAAGTACTTAACTACGGGATGCGGGGGGTGTTAGTAGAAATTTCTCACGAAGAAATGATCCACTTTCTCATGGTCAACAACATCCTGATGGCAATGGGTGAGCCTTTCTATGCAGCGGCGCCTAATTTTAGCGAGATGAATCAGCGCTTCCCTGTCGATGTGGATTTTGCCTTAGAACCCTTTAATGCCATGACCATACAGCGATTTATGCGGTTTGAATGGCCCGATTTCCTGGAAGAAGACCTTGCCAACGATGCCGGACAAAAGGACCCTACAGCCAATCGCCTACATTGTTATAGTTCCCTGAGCGAGTTATATCGGCAAATTCGCGAAGGAATAAAAAACATTCCAGATCTATTTATAGTCAAGAAGGGTTGTGTCGGCGGCGAACATCACCTGTTTCTGCGTGCGGACTTCAATAAAGTCCATCCAGACTATCAGTTGCAAGTTGACGACATTGATAGCGCACTGTTCGCGATTGACTTAATTGTTGAGCAGGGAGAGGGTTGCGACCCAGAATCCTCGAAGTTTGAACAATCCCACTTCCAGCAATTCCGGCGCTTGGCTGAGGCGCTAGCCCAACAGCACATCACTGATACCCCTACGGCTCGATCAGCGCCATGGAATCCAGGCTATCCAGCATTACGTAACCCTACACTCCACTGCCAGGACGCCAACACCAATGTTGTCACCATTTCCGAAACCCGCACCGTGATGAAAATCTTTAACGAATGCTACTTTCTCATGATGCAGTTAATTGTGCAGCATTTTGGTTTGATGCCCACAGCCAGCCTGCGGCGCTCGAAGCTAATGAATGCCAGTATTGACGTAATGACAGGCATGATGCGACCTCTGGGCGAACTGCTGATGACTATGCCTTCAGGCAAACGCTGTAAAACAGCCGGTCCATCGTTCGAGATAGAAAAGCCCATCTATATTTCTACACCGGAAGTAGCCTATCAAGCGATCGCACGCCGATTCAAGCATTTAGGGCAACAAGCTCGGGAATGCGACATCATCGACAACACCGTTTGCGAGCTGCTCGAATTCTATGTGGACTTTTTTCACGACCTAATCAATAATCCCCAATACTCTTCCCATTGATATAGCTATTGAGCATTCTGATTCTAATTTATCTGGGCATGGTTCAAAGAAATGAAATGAGAGAGAGAAGAACCCTATGCAATTACCTAATTCACTTAAGACACCTGCTTGGTTCCAAACACTCCAATTTTTTAATAACCCTACAGGATTTCTCGAAAAAGTTGCCCGACAATATCCTGACATTTTCTCAGGTAGATTTTTCGCTGGACAACCCTGTGTATTTGTACAGCATCCTCAGGCAGTTGAGCAATTTTTTCATAACGAGAGACAAAAGTTTGGTCTATGCGATAACAAATCTGTACAAGCTCTAGTCGGAAAATATGCACTCACATCGTTGATAGGAGAAGAGCACAAACGCCAACGACAATTCCTGACGCCTCCCTTCCATGGAGAGCGGATGCGTTCCTACGGTCAGCTCATCTGCGATTTAACTGCACAAACTTTGAGTCAGCAACCACTCCATAAGCCTTTCTCAGCTTATGGGATGATGAAGAACATTTCCCTACAAGTCATGTTAAAGGTAGTGTTTGGCTTGTGTTCGGGAGAACGATATCAACAACTCAAGCATTTACTACCATTGATGTTGGATATTTTCGCGTCACCACTATTTTCCACCTTAGTTTTTTTCCCCTTCCTGCAACAAGATTTAGGAGCTTGGAGTCCCTGGGGAAAGTTTTTGCGCCTTCGTCAGCAAATTGATGACTTGATATACGCTGAAATTGCATCCCGTCGAGCAAGGACAGATCCAGAACGCACCGATATCCTCTCATTATTGATGGCGGCGAAAGACCAAGAAGGTCAATCGATGACAGATCAAGAGTTGCGCGATCAGTTGATGACTTTATTGTTGGCTGGACATGAAACCACGATAGCAGGAATGACTTGGGGATTGTATTGGGCTCATCAAAAGCCGGAAGTTGGTGAAAAACTGCGCCAAGAACTAGATACCCTGGGTGATAGCCCTGAAGCGATGGGCATTTTCAAGCTACCTTATCTGACTGCTGTCTGCAATGAATGTTTGCGGTATTACCATCCTGGGTTAATGATTTTCCCTAGAGTAGTAAAAGAACCAGTGGAACTATTGGGACATCTGTTGGAGCCTGGTATAAGGGTGATCGCCTGTACATATTTGATTCATCATCGTGAGGATATCTATCCACAACACAAAGAGTTTAGACCAGAGCGTTTTCTGGAGAGGAAATATTCTTCCTATGAATTTCTGCCGTTTGGGGGTGGCCTCCGTCGCTGTATTGGGGAAGCTTTGTCGTTTTTTGAAATGAAGCTCGTCTTAGCTACTATCATGTCACGTTATCAGCTCAGCCTCGAAGAGATCCAACCAGTAGGAGCCAAGTTTCGAGGTTTTACCCTTGGACCTGCGAATGGAGTCAAGATGGTGCTTACGCAGCGGCGTGAATCTCGAAAGTCTCTACAGATTGGAGTTTTTAGTTAGGCTTCCTGGAAAAACTCTATAGAGCGAATCTAGAGGCCATACAACTTGAAAAACAATAGATTCGTTAGATTCGTTGCTTAGTTACTCAATTTTCCCAGCGATTTCACCCAATGTTGCAATGATTTAGGACCTCAAGAGGCTGTAAGTTTGCGCTTACTTGGTCAAAAAGGGTTTGAACCCCTTAGCTGGTAGGCTTCAATATTTATTCAGGAAACCCTATTTCGTCAATTTCTAGAGGCAAGTTCTATCTCTAAAAAAAATCGAAAACATATTACATATAGACTGAGGAAAATTAGCATGCATAAATGTCAAGCTTGCGGTAACTTCGAACATAATAAATCCTTCGTTGCACGGGAAAGGATGTTTGGCTTGAGGGAAGAATTTGATTACTTCGAGTGTTCTAATTGCGGTTGTGTGCAAATTGTGGAGGCGCCATCCAATCTCGCCAAATATTATCCTGAGGAATACTATATTGGCACCGAAAAATTACCTCAACTACCTCCACCAATCAAACTTGGAGAACCAGTTCAACATTGGCTTGAGTTAGCTGGCGTGAATTTTAATTCTGCCATCTTGGATGTCGGCAGTGGAAGGGGACATATGCTCCTAGAGTTGAATAAAGTGGGTTACTCTAATCTAACTGGGGTCGATCTATACATAGAAAAAGATTTACACCCTCAACCTGGAGTGACAGTTTTAAATCGTAGTTTGGAGCGAGTGGAAGGCGTCTACGATTTCATCATGCTGCATCATTCTTTTGAACATATGCCAGATCCTCTCGGCACACTTCAACAGCTATATAGACTCCTTAAACCCGATCAGTTGCTCTTACTGCGGATACCGGTGGCTCAGTCCTATGCTTGGAAAAAGTACGGTGTAGACTGGGTGCAATTGGATCCTCCTCGCCATTTATTTTTGTATACAGAAAAGAGTATCAGGATCTTAGCTGAGAAAATTGGATTTTCAATTGAGAAAGTTATTTATGATTCCGTTGGTTTTCAGTTCTATGGAAGCGAGCTATACAAGCGAGATATGACCCTGGTAGGAGCCTGCCAAACCTTATTCCAGAATCCTGCAGATTTTATATTTTCCAAGGAAGAGCTACAGGAATTTGAAGACCAAGCGGAGATTCTTAATCAGAAGGGTGAGGGTGATCAAGCTTGTTTTTACTTGCGAAAAGGAATTATTAACTAAGTGTGCAAAACCTGTTTGTGCTTAATTGTTGGAGGATTCCATTCCATGGCGACAGCTTAGATTAACAGGCTAATGCAAGCGCATCTCAACTATAACAACAGGAGAATAAAATTGGCTCGTATCCTAATAGCAACCACTCCAGCTGCTGGGCACGTTAATCCAATGGTTCCGTTCGCCCGTGAGTTGGTCAATCGTGGACACACAGTCTGGTGGTATACCGGCAAAGTCTTCCAACACCAGATCAAGCTGCTTGGAGCAACTTATAAACCGATGCACGCAGCCTATGATTTCGGAGGTATGAGCCGAGAACAAGCCTTTCCACAGACTCAAGGATTACAGGGGGTTTCAGCCTTTATCAAGACCTGCAAACACATCTTTATTGAGCAGGCGCCCAAACAGATGGAGGATATCTTCAGACTCCTAGAAAAGTTTCCCGCTGATCTGCTCATTGGTGATGATATGTGCTATGGCTTAGGATTTGTGTATGAAAAAACCGGTATTCCATTGATCAACATCAGCAATTCAATCTACACCTACAGCAGTATAGACACCGCGCCCATTGGTTTAGCCCTACCACCCGATAACTCGCTGCTTGGGCGAATACGCAACATCATCTTGCACTTCTTGAATGATCACCTTGTCCTACGAGAGCTAAAAACATATATTGATCGAACTCGTACTAGCGTTGGATTACCCAAACTCAACAAAAGGATATTAGAAAATATGAGCCAACCGCCGAATTTGTATCTGCTTGGTACTGTGCCAGAGTTTGAATATCCTCGCAGTGATCTATACGAAAACACACATTTCGTAGGTGCTTTTATCAGCCCACCTCTAGAGCAGTTCAACCCGCCAGCTTGGTGGAATGATCTCGACAGTAATCGTCCGGTAGTTCTTGTCACCCAAGGAACCGTGGCAAATTACGATCTCAACGCTCTCATTGTTCCAACAATTCGAGCGCTAGCTTACGAAGATGTTCTTGTCGTAGCAACCACGGGAGGCGCCTCTGTCGAAAATATTAAGCTCGATCCGCTGCCGGATAATGTGCGGGTAGAGCAATTTATCCCTTATCACTTCCTCTTGCCACACGTAGATGTGATGGTCACAAATGGCGGATATGGCAGCATACAGATGGCTTTATCTAACGGAGCGCCTGTGATCGTGGCCGGCACAACGGAGGAAAAGCCAGAAATTGCGAACCGAGTGGCTTGGGCTGGTGTAGGTATTGACCTAAAGACAGGAACCCCATCGGAAAAAGAAATCCGTAGCGCAGTAACAACAATCTTGCATCAGCCAAGTTATAAGAACAAAACACGACAGTTACAAGCAAATTATCAGATCTATGATGCACCTCAACGTGCTGCTGATCTGAGTGAACAGCTTTTAGAGATAAAAGCCCAACGATCTCCCTCTTTTTCTCAAATAGCAAAGTTAGCTGAAGACCAAATTGAGAAGGCAAGAATGGGAATTGTTAATTAGCAATTGGCAATTAGCAATTAGCAAAAAATAATCATCTACTAATCAGTCTAACTTAATGTTACGGCAATAGTTTTTTATCAAGTTCAAATCTTGAAGCGAGATTTTTATGAATACACAGCAGTTAAAACAGTCTGAAGATAACGCTTTCCCCCATTTGGGCAAAACGTCTCAACCTTTGGGGAACTCACGCATGGAAGAAGTATTCTCAGCCATCTTGCCTATGTTAAATGGCCACTGGGTCTCTCAGGCGGTCTACGTGGCGGTCAAGCTTGGTATTGCCGATTTGTTGAAAGAGGGCGATCGAAATTGCGAAGAATTAGCAAAAATCACCAATACGAACCCAAGGGCTCTTTATCGACTCATGCGTGTCTTAGCCAGTATGGACATCTTCGCCGAACAAGAAGGGGGTTGCTTTACCTTGACACCCCTCGCGGCTTGTCTTCAAAGTGATGTTTCCGGCTCCGTTCGTAGCTTAGTGATTACGGCTGGGGAATCATATCATGCTTGGGGACACCTTCTTTACAGCATACAGACAGGAGAGAGCGCTTTTGAGCATTTGCACCAGATGAATCTATTTGAGTACCTTCAGAAAAACCCTGAAAGTGGAAAGATGTTTGATCACGCAATGACCAATTTTTTGGCAAGAGAAGGGGCTGCGATCGCCGCAAACATCGCCACAAACTATGATTGCTCATCTATCCACACGTTAGTTGATGTGGGGGGTGGACAAGGCAGTCTGATTGCCTCAATTCTCCAGGCAAAACCAATGATGCAAGGCATTCTCTTTGAACAGGCATCTGTGATTGAAGGTGCAAAGCCTCTGATCAAGGCTGAAGGTGTTATTGAACGCTGCCAACTTGTAGCTGGAGATTTCTTTGAGTCTGTACCTAGTGGTGGCGATGCCTATATGCTCATGAGAATTCTCCATGATTGGGATGATGAACGGGCGATCGCGATCCTCAAGAACTGTCACAGTGCAATGAGAGAAAATGGCCAACTTTTAGTAATCGAGCAGGTGATTCCGCCAGGAAATGAACCGTGCTTTAGCAAATTGAGCGATCTCAATATGCTGGTGATGTGCTCCGGTGGCCGTGAACGCACGAAGGCTGAATATCGAGTACTGTTTGAGGCTGCAGACTTTCAGCTAACCCAAATCATAACAACATCATCCGATCTAAACATCATTGAGGGTGTTCGTGTGTAGCATGCGTCTTAAGGAGTAAAACTAAAATGGTACAAGACAAAGTTCTCACTAACAATTGGCATGCGGTAGTATTAGCGGAAGACTTACCACCAGGCAAAATTACCACTGTTCAAGTGCTAGGGCAAGACGTAGTGGTGTGGCGCAATAACGATCAAATTACTGCGGGGGAAGACCGTTGTCCGCATCGAGGAACCAGCTTTGCACGGGGATGGGTCAAGGATGATAATCTCCATTGTCCCTATCACGGTTTTGCTTTCAACACCTTAGGACAATGCATACACACTCCCTGCCAACCAGACACTCCACCATCCAAACTGTCACGAGCTTGCTTCAAAACATATCAAGTTCACGAACGCTATGGAATGATTTGGGTATGTCTAGGAACCCCAGAAAAAAGTGTGCCGAATATTCCGGAGTGGGAAAACCCTAACTACCGTCGGTTTAAGTGGAATGGTCCTAACTAAGTAGTCATGCAAAATTAATTACAAATTCTTTTCCAAACCCTGTGAGTACTTTTTCGACGTGTTTTTTCAGACTTCGCCAATTCTCATAGGCCGCATTCTCTATCCAGTCATATTTCATAAATCGCCAGACGATCTC
>JAKSDM010000080.1 GCA_022360135.1 Pseudanabaenales cyanobacterium
ATTGATGCGGATTTAACCTGCATTGGGAATAGAAAGTGTGATAAAAAAACATACAAGTAATTCAAAATGACTTACTTTTGATTAAAGCAACTAGAATTTAAGCTAAGGTTAATACTCAGATATCTTTGCAACTATGGGCTGTAGCGTGAATTGTGTAAATTAAATGCCTAACCGCTTACCCTTATCTACTTTTTCAATAGATATCTAGTATGGGAACTCAGCCAAACGTCTTGGAATTGGCAAGACAGGGTAACGCCAAGGCGATCGCGACACTGTTCAATCGAACTTTACAGTCCCATGGGATCACAGCTTCGGCTAGACTCAAAATCGACTGCCTGCACATCATTCTAGAGGCGGCTCAGGTCCCACAACAACAAGCAATGGTTCGGTTTGTCTATAACAGTATGGTCAAACTGAAGACTGCATCTGTCCGAACAATAAGGATTTACGGTCGGCAATTGGGGCAAGATTTTCCCGCCTGGAGCAATGCCCTGGTCTTACCATCGCATCATTGGCCAAAGCCTTCGACGCCAAGCCCAGATTTCCATCCAGCTCCGAGTAAAACCCCGCCCCCGGCCAGAAAAGTTAATCACCTGAAGCCTGATCGAGGCCATCAGAAGCGGAATGGGTTAGCCGCGATCGCCCAACCGCCAGCCAAGAGCGGTTCCCTCTCCCCTAAACCCAATATCACTGAACCCAATATCAAATGGAATAGATTTCTCCACCCACTTGGTCCAGTGCTGATTGCCGCTTTGGCGATCCAGATTAGCTTTGATGGCTTACTGGCGCTTTTTTCGTTGGTGGGGTTTACCGCCTCCGCCTTCTACATTGTTCTAGATAGCTGGGACACCACGGGGATTTCGATCAGCCTGGTTGATCTAATCGTTGACTGGATCGAAATTTTATGGGAACCCCTAAGTTTCTGGGACGGCTGTCTCCTCTGGACCACAATAGGTCTCTTTCTGGTCTGGCTTTATCGCCTCCAGGTAAGGCTTAAAGCAGCTTTTCCGCAATACCCCATTACCTCCTGGGGAGCCATTGCTCGGTTTGCGCTGCCGTTTTACAACTTTTGGGGCATCTGGAATCTTTTGACAACCCTCGCCAATC
>JAKSDM010000814.1 GCA_022360135.1 Pseudanabaenales cyanobacterium
GGCGCGACGGTTCAGACGAAGATCGCCTAGCTGACACCCACCAAAATTCTGCACATAACTCGCTGATTCCATAATCTACCCTGATATCGTTGAAGCCACTTTACCCTAATCCTGCCCCATGGGCTAGAAGCACTGTCTACCGTAAGTTGTAGGACTTGGCAGGAAAAGTCAGGAGTTGAGGGGGAAAATATCCGATTGAAACCTTATCTAGCTCGTTGGCATCGCAAAACTCTATGCTATTCGAAGTCACTGGATATGCTGGAAAATTCGATTCGACTGTTAATCCATTACCTTAAGTTTTGGGATGTACCTGTCCCACCAAGGCAGGTTCCTGCATACTTATGATTCATCCCTTAATTCAGCAACGCCTCCAATGGCGCTATCTTTGCTCAACACCTTTTCGGACATCAATTCCTTGAGTTATTTGAGTGGGTTCTCAACAATATCACTGATCTACCAATACCCAGAAGGCCATCTAATACATATTAGCTTAACCCTTTACACTCACAATCACTCCCTAGATACATAATCAGATTATTAATGTTCTCAGTTATATAGCCTGACTCTAGAGCAGGGACTGCACATGCTTCTTTCAGAAGCTCTTCAAAGTGTTTCGCAGTGTTATTTTTGCCGCCCAATCTAACGAGCAAATAATCTATGATAGGACGCAACATATGTTCAGTCTGATACTGTCTTATGTAATCCTCCGCTTCGTCTTCGACCAACATGTAGCGCTTCAGGATAGAGAACTGCTGAGTGGTAATTTCTTCGCAGGTTTGTTCTACTAATTGACTGTTTATATATTCTGCAACTAAAGGTTGTAGGGAGAAGCCGTCTGCATTCACCTCAATGAGTGATCTTCTGCTTAGAGAATCAAGTCGCTCTAGTAAGGTTGACTTTTGTGTTGGCCAGAAAATTTGATCTTGCATTTCTAACAGTAAGCATGGTCTACATTTAACTGACAGCCAATAGACAATTTCTTTTTCTAAATCTGGTAATCGTTCGAATTGCTCATCTAAAAGTTCGCGAATATCGCCGAAGACAGTTGTTCCCTGTTTCAGAAACTCAGACACATTGTTATCAAAAACGTTGCAAATGGTTGTAGCTGCAATCTTCAATGCTAGTGGGTTGCCAGCATAGCGCTTAACAAGTATTCTGACTTCGTCGTTTGAGGCCGATAGTGACTTCGTCTTGAGGATTTTCCGCCCTTCCACATCATTCACACCATACAACCGCAATGAACGGACAGGAAGTTTGTCGCCCTCAAGTGAGGCCACCTCTTTAGGCTTTTCTCGTGTTGTCAGCACGATGCAACTTTGGTTAACACACAACCCTATACGCCGTAGAAATTCACCATACCCTTCATATCCTTCTCGGTATTGTCCAACCCTAGTGCTGCTGCACAGAACAGATTCTATACTATCGAATAGTAACAGGCAGCGATGGCTTTGTAGGCAGTCAATCAACTGAAACATTTTGCCGTACAGACCATCTGACAGGTGAGTTTTTATTTCTTGCACTTGGAATAAAAATTGGGCAATATTTTCTAGAAGTATCTCAATATGGGGAGCGTCTTGCAATGATCGCCAAAGAACATACTCGAAGTTTCCCTGAATTTGATTTGCCAACTTTGCCGCCAGGGACGTTTTGCCAACTCCACCCATGCCCATTATTGTCACTAAATGGCAGCGTTCGACAAGGATCCACTTTTCTAGCGTTCTGAGTTCTTCTTTACGTCCATAAAAGTTGGAAACGCTGACTATCTCTTGCCAATCTTGGTGATTATGAGAATCTTGTCGTGAATAATCAATATCATCTTCTTTGGGATCCTCTCGTTCACCCTGTGTATAATCGCTCTCTTCAAGCTCTAGAGACAATGCAATGAAAAGATTATAGAGCGTTCGCTTATCAACCCTGCCTTGGCAAGATATCACCTTCGTGATTGTACGAGATGTTAATTCGGCTCGTTCACTTAATTTTTCGAGCGTATACTTGTGCCCATAGTTTTCTTGGTTCTCTAACTCACGTTTTGCTATCTGGAGTTTCCGTAACCCTTTGTAAGTGAGTGTTACTCCACGGCTACGTCTCGACTTTTTAGATTTATACTTCATATCACTCTATCTTCTAGTTTTTTTCGAGCTAGCCGTACAATGCTTGTCTGAATGTCAGTACAAGAAGATAGAGTCATGCTTCTGAGCACCCCCTTTCCCTTTGTCAAATCGTCGCTTCCAAGTCCCTTGAGAACAATGTAATTAAATCGCAACTCTGTATCCTCTTTCATATAGTTAGCTTATGCCAAAAAAGAACGAAATGCTAGGGTTTTTCTTTCGATTTAAGTCCACGTTATTTAGGTGGCGCACAAAGATAATCCTGGTGCTGACAGATTTTGTGGAGTCTTTTTGGTATAGATATAGAGTAGTGAACTCAGGGTATTTCCCCACTCAAAGTCGCCTATGAATTTCCTGAGGTTTACCGTACCAGCCATACCCTGGAGCAATTGATGAATTCTCCAGACCGATAGTGCCCTTCTATAAACTATCAAGTCCTGCTTGCTGATTATTGCCCGCATTTAAAATCCATCTTTGTGTCAGCAATTTCATTGGTCAGCACTAAATCAATTAGGAATGGTCCCTCATACTCTAAAGCTATTTGAATGGCAGGGGAAATTTGCTCCGGCGTTTCAACTCGCACTGACTCAACCCCCAGAGCCTGAGCCAACTTGTCGAAACGAATATCCGGGTCGCAAATCTCGAAAGACGAGGGATAGTCATGTTCTGGAATCTGCCGTTCGCGCCAGTACTGTAGAATGTTGAGTTTTAGGCTCTGATAACCCCGATTGTTGCAGACCACGAATTTAGCATTGATATTGTGGTGTGCAGCCGTCCAGAGCGCTTGAATGGTGTACATACTGCCCCCGTCGCCTGTGAATCCAATAACCGTCTTGTCTGGAGCAGCTAATTTGAGGCCGATCGCCCCTGGAATACCAACACCAAGAGAACCGCCGCGTGTCTGGAAGTAGTGTCCTAGCTTAGTTGGTGGAAGGTATCGACACAGTTCGAGAGAGTTGGTCAAGGCTTCATCGAAGATAATTGCGTCTGCCGGGAGTTGAGCAGCAAGTTCTTCGGCAAAACGTGATATGTGTAGGGGGATAGCGTCACGTACTGCGAGATCGGCTTCAACTTGCGTTAACAAAGCCTGATTCTTGGCGGCGGAGATGTGAGTCGCTCGCTGATGCGCCGTCTCCTTCTGATCAGAGGTCATGGTCAAATTGAGAGTCGTGTTCAGCTTGGCAAGGGTAGTTTTCGGATCGCCTAGCAACCCCAGATCAACAGGGAAGTTCTTAGCGATTTCGTAGGTATTCAGGTCGATATGAAGCACCTTTGTCTCTGGAGCAAAAATGTCAGATAGCGCTGGAAAGACCTCTGGGAAAACGTAAGTGCCCACAATCAGAACAACATCTGCCTTCCGAATAATGCAACGGCTCTGTTCACCAAACATGTGGCCTAATAATCCCCCAAAAAGGGGATGAGTAGCACTCATATTTGGTTCTGACGAGTCAGCCCCCCACACTCTAGCGCCGATTGTTTCAGCAATCCGAGTCAGTTCAACCTGAGCATCGGAAAAAGCAACTCCGTCACCAACAATAATGATCGGCTGGGTGGCTTCAGAGAGTAGCATAGCAGCTTTTGTCAACAGCTCTGTATCGGGGGTCACTCGGGTTACAGGAATGGATGTTGGAACCACGACCTCATCATTGGGCACGTCAAGGATATCCATGGGTAAGGAGACAAATGTCGGTCCCATCGGGGGCGTAGCCGCTATCTTGATAGCTCGTCGCAGCACCCGTAACACAGAGGACGGATCGACCACTCGGGTTGCCCATTTGGTGACTGGCCGAGCCATACTCACTAAGTCAGCAGCCATTTGAGCATCCATGGCGTCATAGTAGATTCCCGCTTCTCCAGTGAGCACGACTAAAGGCGTCTGACCACGCATTGTTTGGTACATCATGCCAATTCCATTCCCTAGCCCGACGCTGCTGTGCAGTTGTACAACAGCGGGCCTTTTGGTAGCGCGAGCGTAACCGTCGGCAGCGGCAATGGCAATTGTCTCTTGCAAGGCAAAAATATACTCAAATTCCGGGTAATAGTCGCTCAAGGCATCCAAAAAACCTTCCTCGACCGTACCAGGGTTACCGAACATATAATGGATATCATCCGTAAGAAGTTGTTCGATAATCGCAAAGCGACCATTCCTATAAGACAGATTTTGCTCTACTTGAAGCACTGTCTACTCCCTCTCAACACTCATAAAGTTGTCTCCCCCGCCGATTGGTCGACGAGTCGTTCGATTGATCTAGGTCAGTGCTATTGGTGGGTAGGAATCTTCCCTTTCCTCCTGCATATAAGTTCAGCGTTAGGCTTCTCACCACTCGCACCGCTTCTTTGTTAATTTAGACTAAATTGAATTTGGGTTTAGTTAGCTAACACTTTTGAGTTTTGGTGTTACCTTAAGTACCTGTGCATTGAAAATTTCAATGAGACCAAGTGTCATTCCTCGCGAAGCTCGGAATCTCAATCTCCCGCTAAAGTCTGAGATGTCTCGATTCCGCTTCGCTCCACTCGACATGACATTCTGTTGTTATTGCGTATCGACTTTGTAATTAATTTTGCCTACCTACTTAGAAAGCCTTGGCAAAGAATGGGGAGCACTCAATCTTCTAGTTAAAGCTGGTTAACTTTCCTCAAATATTTTATATTTTTGACTGAAAATAATAGAGAGAAATCCTGCAGTAATCTTTACTTCTCCCTTAGTGTAGAAACAAATTTTTAAAAATAAAAGGGACGATTTTTTGTTCAAGGTTTAGATTTTTAAGCTTTAACATCATTGTTTGGTTGGAGACGCACGGCATAACTGACGGATGGAAAGGTCGAGCGCACACAGCACAAACTCGATATCCGACGGTAAAAAAACGAGCCTCGAAGCAGGAGTCAATATACTTTTCTCTAGCGCTGCCCGCAGCAACGCTTCATCGTTTGATTTTCTGTAGTCCTCATCTTTGTCGCAGCTCTCAGCTAAACCGCTTGATTAGCAAGCCGCCAAGCTCGCGGAGTTGTATTGTGGCGGCGAAGAAATTGGCGACCGAAGTGACGTCGGTCGAAATAGCCGACTAATTCAGCAATCTGATCGACGGTTCGATCGCTCTCCATCAGCAAACGACGCGCACTCGCCATGCGATACTCAGTAATCCAATTAAGCACGGTCTTCCCGGTTTCCCGTCGAATCAGTTCAGTCAGATACGCGGGGGAGCGATCAACTGCCCTAGCTACGTCGGATAAACTAATTGGCTGGTGATAATTAGCTTCAATGAAACGGAAGACCTGAATTAGCAGAGAGATAGACTGATGCGAGTATTGGCTCAACCTCAGTTGAGCCAACCTCGCCAAGTCAAATAAGATCAGCGTTAGCAACGAACGGGCCACCTCAGCGTAACCCAGTGGCTGGGCGCTCAGTTCGTACTTGAGTTGCTGCAGTCGCGTTAACCATCGAGGTCGCTCTGCCAACGGAATCTGAAAGCGCCCGGTCTCGATTTCTTTGGAATTGACAAACGAGAGCCATCGCAGTTGCGCCGGTAATATGAGGCATAAATCTGGATCAGCTCGACCGGGGACCAAGGAGTCAGAGCCAAAGGCTACAATCCATCTGAGTGTGTTTTTCAATCCTTCTAGATGGTGACTTTCTTTAGGCGCAATCAGAAAGAGATCGCCAGACGCAGCTTGAACTTTCCGCTGTCCGATTTGAAGCCAACCTTGACCTGCTTCAACAAATATGAGCTTAAATAAAGTACGATCTGCCTGAGCGCTAAATTGGATTAACTCTTGCTTAGCGATCGGTTCGGCGATTAGCTGCATAACTCCCCCTGCTTAGTAAGTAGAAAGACTAGTGAACTCCGAGCTGCCTAATGCCCTTTAGCCTCCTATTTCTGAGGGAAATCCACAATATATTTTCGAAAAGATAAGCCGAAAAGATAAGCGTATATTTTTTTCTGGCGGAAAGATTTTGAAGACAAAAACCCTTCAAAATTCCCTAAATCCCTGATCAGGCAAAGAATAGCGGCAAAATGTTTTGCCTCCTGTGACCAAGCATCACGACCCATCCTTGATTTGCCTAGGAAGATGCTCCAAAATGTCCTCCGGGCCTGGTCTGGCGCCTCTGGCATAGCACAATAAAACGGCCAAAAATAAGTTTTTGCTAAAGTTCCTATCTTGACTAGGCAAGACCTAAAGCTTTTGGGAGAGTAGGGATGAAATCGGCTCAGCCCCTCTGAAGCGCTAGCTAAACCGTAAAACAAGGTTCAGACAGGCTTAACGATTTCTTTCTCTGTTTGCAAGAAAACTCTAGCTTAAGGTAGGTGATGCCTATGAAAGTTACCTCAGGACTAGCGCCTTTCCCTAAGATTGCGCTTGAATCGGTACAAATTGCCCCAGACAAAGTGATCATGGCCACAGCCGATAAGGTTTGGATATATCAACCGAGTTCGGCAAACGACGAAGATGACCTCACCTCGTCGGTCAGTCGTCCCCAGCAAGTAACCGCTACTCAAAAACTTCTTGATACCGCCATCGTGCTTGCTAAGCGGACAATTTCCTCGCCCCCCCAAGTTCCACCATTAACCCCAGTGCGCTGGGTCTGGCGCCTAGCCAGTCAATACCCCCTGACCCACGCCACGCCCCCATTGATGGAAGAGGCCGCTGAGCGCTTTACAGTTACAGGTCGCAATCCCCTCGCACAGTGGGCGGCCCACAAAGCCATCGAAGAACGCGGTCATGACCGACTCGCGCTGCTCGATATCCAGGCCCTAGGATACAACGCCCAGGCCGTGGTGGAAACCCTGGTTCCTGCATCGGCGATCGCTTTAGTAGATTACTTCACTCGTAGCGTGCAAACCTCAGACCCCATCGGTTGTGTAGGTTATGCTTACGCCCTAGAAAGGCTTTCATCCGCCATTAGCGAAAAACAAATCCAGATGGTAGAAGCGCATTTGCCCCAAAATGTTCACGCCACCCGGTGCTTGCGCGCTCACAGCGCCGTCGGCAGCGATGTTGAACATGCCATGGAGATTGTCGAATTAGTCGCAGGGCTAACTCGACAAGAGCGTACTCAGGTCGCCATTGCTTGTTATGAAACTGCCCTCCTCTATTTCAGTTTGTCCCAGGAGGATGATCCATCCGATGAGGAACTCCAGCAGTGCTTGAAACCGCTAGAATCCTCTCCGAAATCCTAGGGAGAATAGCATCTCCTGATTGATGGCTCAACCGACCTTAAACACTAGCGTTTGGACAGCTAAGCAATTGCAGAGTTCTTGATCATCGAGATTTTGCCCCTTTTTGATTGATCAACTACCCCAAAACCACACTGAGTAATACCAAAACGATTTGAAGATGAGCAGAATATAGCCGCTGGAAGTCTTACTGGACAATGATTTATTATGTTCAGCCTCAAATCAAATTGATATAAGTTCTCAAATGGAGGATATGATGCTATCTGAAAAACAAATCACACAGGCAACACACCCTGCTAAACTTTTACCCCTTTTGGGGGTGTGCGCAATTGTCGCCTCTACACCAACAACTGCTCTGGCGCAACTATCTTGGCGGCAAGAGTTAACTCCCGTTAGCCAACAGCGATCTCTAGATCAGGAAAACGCCAACTATCCGTCGCCTAGAAATGAGTCCGCCGTCTTACAAGCGCTTGACCTCGAAA
>JAKSDM010001503.1 GCA_022360135.1 Pseudanabaenales cyanobacterium
AGTCGGTAGCCTTAATACAATCTGGTTAGATTGCGATCGCAAACTAGCCTCTCTATGGAATTCATCGAACATCTAGAAGCCAGATTAGCTGTCTTCATCGCCCTCCTCAAGTTAGGGCTTGAAACTGTTGCTGCCTTTTGCGTACTGATTGGTTTATTCAAAACCGGCCAATTGGCGATCTCACTCAATCGTCGCCAATCGCGAAAGTTTGCGTTGGTGTTGCTCCGATTACGGTTTGGGGTCTGGTTGGCCATAGCACTAGAATTTCAGTTAGGCGCTGACATTGTAGCGACTACCGTTGCGCCAACCTTTGAAGCCCTGGGCAAGCTGGGCGCAATTGCTGCCATTCGGACTTTCCTCAACTATTTCCTTAATAAAGAACTGGCCGAGCAGTTTGAAGCGCAGCGAAAGGCCGAGCAGGAAATATCTTAAGGATGATATGGCGCTCATTCTTTAAGTCGCAGTTCGCTAGATTGTTAGTGCCCCTGGAGTCTATGACTGCCATAGAGAAAGTGGGGCAAATGGCAGGGAACTTCCATAAAAGAAGATAGTCATTCTTTATAACCCAATATCCTATCCAGGAAGCCGAATATCTCTCCTGGAGCAATGTTTCCCCTAGTCTTCATGAGGATAGAGACTAGGGGACAAGCTATACACGCTTGGCGCTCGAAAGTTAATCAAAACTTCTTTAAAATAACATAATCTTATTATTTTTTGGTATTACCATTTTATTTGTTTATGAATAAAGTGGGATTAGTTTACCCAATCGATTGCACTTCGCTGGAGACGCTTAATGATTAACACTTCTGAGAAACAGTCAATCACAACGCCCGAAATCTCTCACTCTGCCAACGAACAATCTTTAGAGCTATCCTTACAAGCTGCTTTAGAACATGCTCGTCGCCTCACAGAGATGAACGGGGTTGAAGCAATCCAAACGGCTCTAGCCTGGGAGACAGTCGAAGAGTTGCTGACCGCCAAAAGGCGTCAGCAAGAAAAGGCTCCTACACCTTTCGAACACTACTGCAACTCAAATCCAGATGCGCTTGAATGCCGTGTTTACGATACTTAGACGATCGCTAAAAACCTCTGTTAATTGGGGTTAATCGTACTTCTATTCTTTGCCAGTGAGGGATATAACGCTGTTATATCCCTCATTATGCAATAACCTGCCTCCGAAATCACTCCAGAACGTCGTTAATCTAAATGATATGTCGTGTCCCCTCTGATCGAACGGTTCCGGTCAGCTTCTGCCCGGCCCCGAGGGCGCACACTACGGCGTCTTGCCCTTGCACTGCCTGTTCCACAGAGGGAAGATCCATGACATCTCCCTGAAAAACCTTGAGATTG
>JAKSDM010001188.1 GCA_022360135.1 Pseudanabaenales cyanobacterium
AGCTGGCTGCCCAAGTCTGCTGTATTTCTAACCAAGCCTGTAACAAGGCTCTAACCCTATCTGCCGTCTTGCTTGCCGAGAATTATTGCAAGGCGTATGATTTTGAGAATGCTTCTTAATTAAGTTAGGGTAACTTGCTAGTGCCAGTTAGAACAATTCAGTGGTCACGTTTTCCCTCTCATAGGTTGCTGGCGGCAGGAATTGTTCTCGGCCTATTGCTGCTGCTGGGATGCTTCATCGCTAGCATTGCCCACATGGCTTATTTCAGCGCCATTCGCCGTAGGGTGGGCATTGTCATGAGGCTGTCCCTCATACAATCCAGCCAGCGTTGCATCAGCATCCGCCATTCCTGACGGACTCTCATTTCCACCAGCGTCAGCAACCCCAATGCCAAGGTCAGCAAGCGAGTTAGTCCCACGATGTGTTCTTGTTTCCACACAAACAAGGGGTTGAGGGTCAAAGGAAGATCTTTGACCAAGTGGAAATCTCGCTCCAAACACCACCCCCCACGATAGTGGCAAACTGCTTGAGCCAGGGAAAGTTTCTCAATAGGGGTATTAGTCACCTGCACCCGCCAATCCAAACGATGGCAAGCTGCTGTGATGGCGTCCTCATTGCGCATAACCTCAGTCACCTGAAAACGCTCTTATATCACTCTCGCTAGAGAAAACCTGAAACGCCGGTTTCTCGTTGACAATCTCTCCAATAGACAGGCCATAAAGCACGAAAAATGGCCGTTTCAAATATCCTCTAGGGACTTTGACAGAAGAGCGTTAGACAGGTTCCACGAGTAGCCGTTGCTGAACTTTGGATTGAAAATTATCTACAGGGATATCATCCTCGATGACGAGGTGGCTGATGTCAAGCTCGATGATGATCGGCTTCCGCATTTTCTTGTGGGTCGAGCAGTTGTTGAGCCATGAGCAGCATTGAGAACCCGGCGAGATCATTATTTTATCCTCTTAAATTAGTGAGACAGCTTGATAAAATCTGTGGTTTCGCGTAAATATTTTCAGACTTTCCCAAATTATGTTTCAGCCTGGATAGTGTAGTCTTACACCAATCTGCTCACCTTGAGAATAGGTGTTACAGTATTGAGTAGCTGATCACAGAGTTGCCCCTAATTGTCCACGAACGGTTTCCACTTGGTCAAAGATCTTCCTTTGACCCTCAGCCCCTTGTTTGTGTGGAAACAAGAACACATCGTGAGACTGACTCGCTTGCTGATCTTGGCATTGCGGATGCTGGCGCTGGTGGAAATGAGAGTCCGCCAGGGAATGGTGGGTGCTGATGCAACGCTGGCTGGATTGTATGAGGGACAGCCTCAACGCACAACAAGTCGACCGTCCGGCAAGCGCATCCTTAACACATTTTCCACTCTGCTCAAGGTAAGTTGAGCAGAGTGGAAGTCGCTCACCAAATCTATACTCGAAAATCCAATTTCCCAATCAATACTTTGGAAGTTGACGTTTTTATGAAGGACAAAAGATGCATAAACTGTGGCTCCCAGAAACTTAACGAGTTTATTGATCTTGGAATCCAGCCTAATGGTAATAACTTTCCAACGACAGAGACAAAAGATAGTGAACCCTTATTCCACATTTCAATGATGGTGTGTGAAGACTGTTGGCAAGTTCAAATTTCGGAGTTTCCTCCGCAGAAATTTCTCTTTTCAAATCATCCCTATATTACTGGTGTTAATATTCCTGTTTTGCAATATTTTGAACATCTAGTACTGAAAACCATCAAGAAG
The DNA here is from genome assembly GCA_022360135.1 of Pseudanabaenales cyanobacterium. Lineage (GTDB taxonomy): Bacteria > Cyanobacteriota > Cyanobacteriia > Phormidesmidales > Phormidesmidaceae > JAKSDM01. Next base: position 1,754 of record JAKSDM010001188.1, read on the forward strand.
CTTGATCTATCACCCAACTCACTTGTACTGGATATTGGTTGCAACGACGGTAGCCTATTAAAGGTTTTCCAATCGCATGGCATGCGTGTTCTGGGTGTTGATCCTGGTCTTCGAAGTGGAGAATTAGCTAAGTCCCAAGGTACCATTGTCTGTCGATCTTTTTGGAATCTAGAAACAGGTAAAGCCATGCAGAAATTAGGTCTTCAGCCTGACCTCATTACGGCAACTGCCGTCTTCTATCATTTACCTGATCTTCATAGCTTTATCGAAGGTCTGAAGCAGGTCATGCATAAAAATAGTGTTTTTATGGTTCAATGCGTCAACCTTGGAGACTTAATTAGGAAAAACCAGTTTGATCACTTCTATCACGAGCATAGTTGTATTCATTCAATTACTGCTCTACAGCGCCTCTTCACAAACTGTGGAATGCGTCCACTAGATGTAGAATACGTGGATGTTCATGGGGGTTCTTTTGTCCTATATGTTGGCTTATATGCTCACCCTTCAATAACCAATGAGAGTATTCAGAATGCCTTAGATGCAGAAGCAAAAATGGGACTTCTATGCATGAGTACCTATATAGATTTTGCAGATAGAGTTAGGAAAAATGCTAAGAATTTAGTAACTTTACTCACGCAATTAAAAGAGGAAAACAAACGTGTTTTTGCTTTAGGCGCGCCTGTCAAGGGAAGTACGCTCTTAAACTATTGTAATATTGGACCAGACCTAGTGGAATATGCCACGGAAGTCAATAAATTTAAAATTGGTCTGCTCACTCCTGGCACACATATTCCCATTGTTGATGAAAAGCTTTTATCTGAGAGACCTGATTATTATCTTATCCTCTGCTGGAATTACTTGGATTATTTAATTAGCAAGTATAAAACTTATCTGCTCAGTGGTGGTAAATTCATTATTCCTGTTCCTGAAGTAAGAATCTTGAGTTTTCAAGACCTCAGTTAATCAGGGCATCTGGAAAAATAGCCAAAGCGATCTCTAATCTGGACAGAGTCTAGTTGTAGTTATGCGGGTTCTTGTAACTGGTGCTGCAGGAATGGTGGGTAGACACCTCATCAGATACCTCTGCAAGGTTGGTCATCAGGTTATACCTGTAGATCTTATGAAACATGAAGGTATAATCTCTACTGATTTGCGAGACGAACCTAGTGTATTTCGCCTTGTTAAGGTGTACAATCCTGATCTGATTCTGCACTTAGCAGCTCTTACTAACCTCAATTTCTGTGAGCAAAATAAAGAAGCATCTCGTGCAACTAACTATGGCATTACAGAGGCGCTGACTAGAGCATGCTCAAAGTACCAAGTTCGTTTGATATTTTTGTCTTCAGATTACGTTTTCGGTAAGTACGATCATGTCTGGCAAGAGATAGATCTCCCTTGCCCAACAACCCAGTATGGGATGGACAAAGCAGCTTCGGAGTATCTGATTCGAGACTCTCTCTCTGACTACGCAATCGTGCGTACAGCCCAACTATACGGCTTTCATGGAGACTTCGTTAGTTTGGTCTGCGATGCACTCACTACCCGTCAAAAGTTTACAGCATTTGCTAATTTGGTCAATTGCCCAACGTGGATTGGCGATCTCTTTGCCATGCTACACATGATCATTCTTCGTAGTAGCCAAGGAATTTTTCATTGCGTAGGGCCAGAAGCAGTATCACGATATCAATATGCATGTGAAGTCGCTGAAGTATTTGCGTTAGATAAGTCTTTGATTAAAGCCGTAAATCTGGACTTTCTAGTTGATATCCGTCCTCCCATCGTTCGACTCAGCGGTGCATGTACCTATAATTCTCTTCGATTCTATCCAGGTAGCTTGAAAGATAACCTTTCTTGTTGTTCTGCATATGTAATACAACTAAAGAGACAATAAAAAATTACAAATGAAAGACTCAAAATCGAATCTTAATTTTCCTGACGCTGGAT
>JAKSDM010000028.1 GCA_022360135.1 Pseudanabaenales cyanobacterium
CAGGACATAAGGAGAGTGAACATCAATAAGCCAATTTTCATCGACCACTTCTAAATTCTCGTCCAAAATGAGGATTAAATCACCAATCGTAGTTTGGGCAGCAGTGCAAGATGATTCGGAATCACTGGCGAGATTGATAATCAGTGCAAATTTAAGTTGCAGCCAATGAGTATTTTCGTGGCTGTTAGACAAGATTCCGGCGTTGCTGAATGAAGGCATGATTTTGCAGAATTCTAAACGAGGGTTCATGGGTTTCAGCCATCGATTCATACCTTGAATCAGCAATGCCAAGATTCTCCAGGAACTACTCTTCAATTCCGGCTTCAATTCCGGCTGAGGTAATTGGGTAAAGGAAATGACTTCATAGAATTCGTCTTCGTCCCAGTAGCCGTTGATTTGAGCATTACAAGCTTGCAGGTGTTGAACAGCAATTTGATTGGCGTCAAGTTGCTTCAGGGTTTGGCTAAGAGTCTGCCAGATTGGGTGATTTTTGAGTGTGCTCGTCACAAGCCTGAATCTCTAGTGAGTGGTTTGTTTCCCAGAAAAATGGAGGATGCCTTCTACTATTTTGCCGTGAAATCGTCGATCGCCCCCATTGCCTAGGATTTTGGATTTGAAATCGTAGTCAGGTTCTTCGGATGGGACCAAGCCGATGTTGCCCTTGGAAGGAACCCGTCCCTTGTTGATGGCTCGGAGGTGTTTGCCAATGGGGTCATAGAGATTGCCAAGGTTAATTTGTTTGATGCTGAATGAGACGCGCCTGCCTTCTAAGGATTGGTAGATTTCATCTGGTTGAATCTCTTGCCAGGTATTGGGTAATTCGGGTGCTTCGGTGTCGCGATCGCTCATCGCAAATGAAGGCTGGGGTTGACTAGCGTTGCTATACCCTCTTCAGCACCATCATGCTGAATCCAGATTTTTTCGTCTGAAAATTCGTAGGCTTGGTTAGCGAAGCGTAACCCATGCGGGCGTTGGGTTTCGCACGCTCAACCCAACCTACACTGAAACGCTTCACCAGGATACATTGGGTTGTATATTTTAATCAATGATAATACTCATAATCAAGTACATACACATCTCTATTCCGAAACTCAAAAATACTGGTTCGTTTGGATTCAACCGTCAAAATCCAGAGTCTTTCTTGTAAGACCAGCACATCAATAAATCCTCGGATAGTTTCGTCTGGGTCTTCGAGTTCTAGATCAATTCCGTAGGGTGACTTAAGACAGAAAGGTGGATCGATAGCACAATCATTCACCTGGCTTAAAAATCTGATTAACCGTTAATGGAAATTCTGAAAATGTGGCAGAAACAATGGGGTCATTGCCACGAAATTGCTGTAATTCATATTCCTCCTCCACTAAAGTGCAAACCGTAAACGTTGGTTGCTTGGGAGAACCAATATAGCGCCGACCACCAATACCTAGATAATCAACAATCCAATATTCCTGGACACCCAAGGCTTCATAGTCACCCAATTTAAACAGGTAATCATCACGCCAGTTGGTCGAAACAACTTCTACCACAAGCTTAATCGACTGACCTAATGTAATGATTGATTCTCGCTCCCACCTGGGTTCATGGAGGATCTCGTTCTCATCCAAAACAATAATGTCTGGCTCATAGCCCGTATCATTCGAGATTTTAACAATACATTCCCTGGGAATAAAATAGGGTTGATTCGCTTGTCGAAAGACAGTACCTAGATCATAGGCTAAATCACCCGCCAACCTGGAATGCTTCCCCCTGGGTCTAGCCATTTCGATAACCACCCCTCGTCTCAATTCATAGCGATTCTCTGAATTCTCTGGATACCAATCCATAAATTCGTCGAACGACATAGGTGTTATATCGATTACGGCAATCATTTAACTTCCCCTTGTTTAATATTCATAGCTTCTAGTTCCTAGCTACCTTCATCAGGAATATTTCCCGCCTTAAGTTTGACGCCGTCAACAACGCTGGAATCTGCAAAATAGCCGACTGATCTGGTGATAAAGCTTGTAAATCAGAGGATTGGGCCACCAACACATCGGGCAAGCGAGAAGTTGGGAAAGGGGGAATTTTCAATACCTAGGCACTTACCAGATCTTTGCCATCCGCAGCACAAATCCTGGTAAATCTGGAGCGCCGTTCACCGTTTCTGGATTATTTAATATTTCCGGCGCTTGATTGGGGCGATAAATGTGAACCGTTCGATTTTTGCGGTCAATCAACCATCCCAGTGAGGCGCCATTAGCCATGTACTCTTGCATCTTGTCTTGCAAACTAGTCAGAGTATCGCTAGCAGATCGTAACTTGATGACAAAATTAGGGCAGATCGGCGCAAAAGAGGCTTTTTGATCTTCCGTCAGGGTATTCCAACGTTCCAGCCGAAGCCACGATGCATCAGGCGATCGCATGGCGCCATTCGGCAGCGTAAACCCTGCACTCGAATCGAAGCCGATGCCAGTCCCATCTTGCTCTGTCCAGTTCCAAAGCTGAGCCGCGATATTGAAGTTTCGGTTGCCAGTGTCTGAAAAAACAGGCGGCATAATTACCACATCTCCGCTGGCAGTTCGTTCAATTCGTAAATCGCGATTGGCTAAACAGAATTCGTAGAATTGCGTATGGGTCATGGAGGCAATCGCTGGGAGATTGATCGTCAGCGGGATACTTTTAGTTTGAATCAGCAGCGTCATCATAGTCGCCTCCCATATTGTGAATGTAAAAGCATAATATGCTGACCTACATAGCTTTGATTTTAACGGTTGCGATGAGCGCGATCGCTAAAAGAAGGCGGCAGAAAGACATAAGAAGACCTTAACCCCCATAGGACTGAACAACATTTAGCGCCGCTTTATAGTGCCGTTCTGCAAGTTCTGGCGGCGTCAAAATTTTGGCGGCGTTCCTAAACCGATAGCCCCAGAGACAAAATTCATTCAGCGATCGCCCTGGCAGGTCCACCGTATAGTCTATGTAGGGACCTTTAGACCGCTTTCCTTTACGAATTTTTTGGGTGGGATGGCGACATTCCCCCTGCTGTAATTGGGTTTTCGTCTCCCTGCTTGTCCGTTCAAGAACATTGACAACGTTACTCAAACGATCCAATCGCTCAATTTCAAAACGCAATGGCAGGAGCATCTGTACATAGGGCTTCCTGAAAAAGTCTTTAGTTCTTTACTGGGACGAATAGAACATATTTTTGGTGGGTTGGGCTACCATCTGAACGAAAGCCATCATGTTATTTGATTATATTCTGGCTTGACGGAATCCCCAGGCAGAGCATGGCAACCATATCGTCGCTGTTAGATTTCTCGACGCCTCAAGAGTTGACTCGTTGGTTGAATAACAATCGAGCAGACCATTAAGGAGCCTCTGAGTTACAACCGGCTGAGCGATTGTCCGTTAGTGAATGAACCATTAGCAAATCAGGCATTTGAGACGATCGTAGAGGTGGAAGAGTTAGTCTATCAGCGGTGTCGAGGACTACTCAAACAGCAAGAGTTGATTCGCGGATTAACCGCCTATCACTGGTGATCGGGTGTCAGTGCGGAGGAGATTGCTTAATTATGGGTATTTAACCCACTTGATATTAGGCAGTCGCGCCCTGTTTCTGTTTAGGGACAATTGCTTCCGATATGATCGTGTGATTCTTTCACCACATCAAACCAGTTGAAGGTGTTGCCGTCGCTGAAGACATAGAAGGTGGAGCCGTTGGGCATCATGATGACGGAAATGCCGCCGAAGCCAGACATATAAGGGGTCCAGAAGTTGCAGGAATAGCCATCACTAGTCGTAAACTCATGTCCCCAGAAGCCGTTGTTGTAAACGAAGGGTTCGCTGCTGGTGGGCAAGCCGCGATCTGAACTATTTTGCTGCATAGCCGAGGCCAACACGTCAGCATCAAGGAGTTGTGCGCCATTGTGTACGCCGCTGTTGTTATTGAGTAGGGTGACAATTTTAGCGACATCATCTTGAACCAGCCATAGGCCATACCCGCCCAACGGTGGTCCTTGCCAGTTGTTGTCTGAAGTGCGCAGGGAAGTGTGCGCGCCTGGCCCCACGCCAATCGGGACAAAGATTTCGTTTACCAACAGGTCAAAGATGTCAGTGCTGGGGCCTTCCTGGCTTTGGAGATAGCTTTGCATGGCTTGAGTGACAATAAATGTGTCGGATGTATGATAGACCCAGATGAGGCCAGGCGCAGTTCTGGGGAGCCAGCTAAACGCTTCCGCGATGCGATCCGCGTACGTTTCAGCTTGAAAGAATATTTGCATCTGCGGCCCATCTTCATCTCGCATGTAGAAGGGACTCCGATAGTTGCCGGTCGCCATGTCCAATGTGTGGTTAAAGGTGACATTACTCCAATTGCCCACGGCCGAACTGTATTCGGGCACATAATCTTTAATCAGCAGGTTAGACACCCCAGAGCCATACTTTTCGGTCAGGCGCATCAAGGCCATCCCCGCAAAAATAGATTTAGCCGTGGAATAGGAGGGAACGCGCATCCATTCACAGAAGCTGTAGGGGCCATAGCGGGCGTCACAACCACTAACGTAATTGACGCCGTTCGCTACCATGCCGTATAAGGTAATGTCGTCAATGCCGCTAGTAAGGGCGCTGAGGTCAAAGTCAGGGTAGTCCACTGCCAGGGAAGTAATATCTTGTGTGGGCATTTTGTTGCTGACTTCCTGGATA
>JAKSDM010000292.1 GCA_022360135.1 Pseudanabaenales cyanobacterium
TAGCGCCATGAAAATTCTGCTGGTAGAAGATGATGAGCGGATAGCGGACGCCCTGGCGGAAGACCTCACCGACCAACACTATCTCACCGATGTTGTCTATGATGGGCAAGCGGGTTGGGAAATGGCGGACGCCTTCACCTACGACCTGATTTTGCTGGATGTCATGCTGCCTAAAGTTGATGGCATTAGCCTTTGTCAGCGCTTGCGCTCCCAAGGCTGCTGCACGCCCATTTTGATGTTGACGGCCCGGGACACGATTGCTGATAAGGTGATCGGATTAGATGCCGGGGCAGACGATTATGTCATCAAACCCTTTGACTTGAAAGAGTTATCGGCCCGTATTCGGGCGCTACTACGGCGGGGCGGCTCCTCCTTGCCGCCCGTGCTTCAGTGGGAGGAACTGCGCCTTGATCCCAGCACCTGTGAGGCATTTTATGGCGACTGCCTGTTATCGCTTACCCCGAAGGAATATTCTCTACTGGAGTTACTGCTGCGAAATGGCCGTCGAGTGTTGAGTCGAGCCCAAATTCTGGAACACCTTTGGCCGTTTGAAGCGCCGCCAGAAGAAGCGACCGTCAAAGTTCATATTCGTAGCTTACGGCAGAAACTGAAATCCGCAGGCGGGTCCGCCAACCTGATTGAGACAGTCTATGCCTTGGGTTATCGGCTTAAAAAAGCGCCATAAAATGCCCGATAGCGGTTTTTCCTTTGCATTGACTGCGCCCTGCCGCCCACACCCTATATCCCGCCTTCACTGAAATGTATTCAACCCAAGTGGGAATCGCTATCTAAAGCCATGTTTCGAAGTCTGCGTTGGCAACTACTGCTGTCTTACCTAACGGTCATGGCGGCAATTTTGAGTGTATTTGGCGCGGGCGTCTATGTCTTCTTTAGCCGTAGTCTTTATCTTCAGCTAGATAAAAAGCTACTCACCCTAGCCCAAGCGGCGGCGCCTTCGCTGGCGGAGGTCAAAGAACAAGGGAGCGCCTATCTCGAGGAGGTGAGTGAAGTACCCTGGCGCGATATTTTTAATCGCGATCAACAAAGCCTGGAATGGTTTGATGCGGATGGCAATCTGCTGGACAATCGAGGAGCCCTCTCGCTTAAATTTCGACCCCGGCCTGGGGCTCGCACTCATCAATGGAAGGGGGAAGAATCTTTGCCAATGCGGACGTTCACGATCTCAATTCACAGCGATCGCCCTGCCCCAAATCCTCCCTCTTTAGAAGGATTCATTCGAGCCACTCAGTCCACAGAGGCGGTTGCAACCGCCCAACGTCAACTCCTTTGGGGATTGGGAATGGGTGGATTGATTGCGCTAGGTCTGGTGGGAGCCGGTGGGCTGTGGCTGACCCAACGAGCCCTCAAGCCGGTTGAACAAAGCTTCAGACAGCTGCAACAGTTTACGGCTGACGCCTCCCATGAACTCCGGAGTCCGTTAACGGCGGTCAAAACCTCCGTTGAGGTCATGCGCAATCACCCTGAGCGCATTCACCCTAAGGATATTAAGAAATTAGCTGCGATCGCCAGCGCCACAGCTCAAATGAGCCGTCTGGTTGAGGACTTACTCTTTTTAGCTCGGACCGGGGGGGAGTCCACCGCTCTGCCAACCTATGATTGGGAACGGGTTTGCTTAAACAAAGCGCTGCAAGATTTAGTCGAACTTTTAGACCCCACCGCTCAGGCTCAGGGATTAACCTTAGAAGCCCACTGGCTGGCTCAAGTTTCAGTCATGGGCGATCAATTCCAACTGACTCGGTTATTTTCCAATTTATTAGGGAATGCCCTTCAATACACTTCGGCTGGAGGCCGTATAACGATTTCGCTCGACAAACGCAATCGCTTTGCGATTGTCAGCATCAAAGATACTGGTATTGGGATCGCCCCAGACCATCTCCCCCAGGTTTTTGATCGCTTTTGGCGCGCCGATAAAGCCCGGTCCCGGCAAAAAGGCGGGATGGGCTTAGGACTCGCCATCGTACAGGTGATCGCCACCCAGCACAACGGCAGGATCACAGTCAGCAGCCAGGTCGGCGTCGGCAGCTGCTTTCAGGTTTATTTACCAGCGGTGGGTTAAGGCTTGATATCTTTCCGACTTCTTTACCTTAGGGGACTAACCTCGAAACATTCCTCAGCAAATCATAACTAAACCTGTCCCAAGCATTCATCTCCCTAGAATTCTTAATGGAGATGCGGCATATAGCGGTTCTCAATTGCATTGACTACACCCTACACCCTACACCCCGCCTTCACGAGATGTATTCAACCCAAGTGAGAATTGCTATATTTGCCAGTCTAGCAGGGCCTTGAGCCGTTTGCTGAGACTTTGCGTCGATCCGAATCTAGCTTGTGTTAAAAGGAAAAATTCATGAATAAATCCAGTATTTTGATCATCGTTAAACAACTGACGAGCTTTATGGGCGCTGCTGGAGTAAGCGCCTTAATTAGCTTGTCAGCTCAGGCGCAGCAGCTAAATACAGTTCCCAATAATCTTCATGATGTGACCGCACAATGGACATTGACAAAATCGGAAACGACTTCCCCAGAGTCGGCAATACAGACTCAAGATCTGCCTGAGGCTGCTTCAGCGGTTGAAGAAATCCCGGCCTCAGAAACTGGGAGCGCCTCGGACCTTGTGGCGCCTGCGCCTGAGACCCCCGAAGCAGTAGCAACCCCTGAGAGCAGCTCAATTAGTCAAGCGGAACTGCAGCAGTTCGCCAATGCAGTTATCGAGGTTCAGACGATTGAGCGGCAAACCCAGGAGAGCATGGCTCAGCTGATTCTGGCGGAGGGTCTCAGCCCGGAGCGATTTAACGAAATTTTCTTGGCTCAACAGTCGGTTGGCGCTGAACCCGAGCCAGAGATCACACTGGAAGAGCAACAAACCTTTGAGCAAGTGCTCTCACAGCTTGAAACAATTGATCAAGCGGCCCAAACCAGCAAAGAACAAGCGGTAATCGCGCAAGGCTTAGAAGTAGAACGCTTCGACCAGATTTTAGCAGCCGTGCGGCAAGATCCCGACCTCCAGCAACAAGTGCAAGAGTTGTTGCCGACGGCTGAATGATTGCAGCGCCCTGATGGATAATTTCTAGCGCCTTCTGTATGTTTTTCTCGTGCTGAAAGGTCAAGGGATCTAATTCCTTGACCTTTTTTTGAGAGAATAATAAGTGATTGAATATTTTTTTTAATGTCTGCTAGGAGGAACGCCTTACTGACTTCTCAATGCTTCAATTAGGTAAAAGCGGATCCTTCTAGGATGCAATGTTGGTTCATAGAAAAGCCTCAATAGTTAATATAAATTCTAAATCAAGACAGGCCAAATGAACCACCCTCTGCAGTAATCCTATCTGATTTATAAGAATTAGCTCGGCCAAAAGTATTAGGGATGTAGATCTTCCAATAAAGAGAGTTCTAATATCTTGCTTAGGTTCCTCTGTAGAAAACTTTTATAGCTGAAGTCAACTTTTGTATCTAAAATTAAAGGTAAGGTGGAATCGAGTTTGAATTTACCTTAATATGTCAATTTGAATCCTTTGTAAAAGTAATGAGTAATATCGGTTTACTTAAAAGGAACTGGCTTCAGAAAAGGAATTTTGGACCGGTTAAGTTGGTGGTGATTCAACCTACCACTTTTTGTAATCTAGACTGTGATTATTGCTACTTACCGGATCGTCAATTAAAACTCAAGTTTTCGCTAGATTTGCTCGAACCTATATTCAAAAATCTGTTTGAAAGTAAGTTTGTTGATAAAAAATTTACGGTCGTCTGGCATGCGGGTGAACCGCTAACCATGCCGATCGCATTCTATGAGTCGGCCTTTGATCAGATTGAGCATTTAAATCAGCAGTTGGATGCAGGCGATCGCACAATAACACATGCTATCCAGACCAATGCCGTCTTAATTAATCAGGCTTGGTGCGATTTGATTCAGAAATATCATGTCAATATCGGGGTTAGCCTGGATGGCCCCGCCTTCATCCATGATGCTCATCGTAAAACGCGGAAAGGGATAAGGACTCATGCAAGCGTCATGCGAGGGGTATCCCTACTGAATGAGAATGGAATTGACTTCAATGTGATCGCAGTCTTAACCAGAGATTCTCTCAATTTTCCAGACGAGATATTTAATTTTTTTGTTGAAAATAAAATCAGGCGCATCGGCTTTAATATTGACGAGTTGGAAGGGAGTAATCAGTCATCTTCCTTCTCTGGCGATGATGTTGAAGATCGGTATCGCACCTTTATGCAGCGATTCTTGGAACTCACCAAAAGCAAAAGTGGCTATTTGCGAGTTCGAGAATTTGAGAATGCAAAAAATATTATTCTGGGAAAAATAGATGTCACCCAAGGGCAATTCGTTCCTTTTAGCATGATTAATATTGCCTACAATGGCGACTTCTCCACATTTTCTCCAGAACTTTTATCGATGGAAAGCCAAAAATACGGTGACTTTATTCTCGGCAATGTTCTAAAAAATACCTTTGAATCGGCTAGTAAAACTGACAAGTTCAAGCGGATGAATCGAGATATTCAATCAGGGGTTAAACTCTGCCAGCGAACTTGCCGGTATTTTTCTGTTTGTGGAGGAGGAGCCCCCTCTAATAAATACTTTGAAAACGGTTCCTTCAATTCAGCGGAGACCCTGTATTGTCGATATACCAAACAGATTTTAACCGATATCGTCCTAGCGGATCTTGAGATTTCGCTTGGATTACAATCAGCTTAATGGCAGGCAAATTGTTGAACTTTACCGTAGATAGATTTTACGTTTACAGACTTCTCCGTCACGCTAAAAATCATTTAACAGAAATATCCTCACTTCATACACTGTAACCTTACAAGGCATCTACCTAATGATCCGCAAGCATAATCTCTGGAAAGCCCTGACGGCAGCCATCACAACATTAGTCGCGGTTATTTTCAGTGCGGGTTCGTCCAGGGCGCTGACCCATCGAGCCCAAGCGCCGCTAACCCAAACGCTTGAGGATCGCGTCGCTCGCATCAGA
>JAKSDM010000841.1 GCA_022360135.1 Pseudanabaenales cyanobacterium
ATTCAAGGGTTTATCCCGTCGAATTTTGTGCTTAACTCCCTTCATTTGGACTTGCATCAGCACTTGCTCTAAACAATCATGATCGAAGCAGACATGCCGCTGACGGTCCTTACGCCCTAGGCTTGCGCCCGAAATAATATGCAATTGGGTATTTTTTTTCAGCTGATACCAGATACCGTCCGGATTATTGTAGTCGCCATCCAATGAATTACTCATATACATTGGATCAATAGCCGCTGTCCCCAAAGTTTGCTCGTAGTTGTAATAGTAGTGCAGCGGCGCATCCGCCATGGGCAACCTCAGCACCCCTTCATAAAACCGCTGGGCGATTTCCAGGTCTGACACCATAATGGTGTGGACCTTCGGGGCGCTGGTGAGAAACATCCACATCGCCCCAGCATAGGCCGCTAGCAACATCACCATGACGCCTTGGGTGGAAAATAAGCTATCCAGGGGTAACCCTAGCCAGGAGACGCCGAGCAAAGAGGAAGTCATTACAAAAGCGATCGCAACAGTCATGAACACTTAAGAGAGAACATAATTAAGAATCTTTAACGAAATTTTACCTTCTAACGAGCGGCTTGTATTTAAGTTGGGCGCTTGGCGCAGGCCCTGATCCCGACTTAAACAAACAGTCATGGGAGAAGGCAAATTGGGGTCAACCAGGGGGCGTCGCCTTAAAGCGGAAAATTATCTCTAGAGATCGAACTCAGAATCCAGGATCTATTCTATAGCTGGCTCCTGACTCCGGTAGGGCTACACCCTTCTGGTAGAGTATTCTTGCCCAACCAGACTATTCTGGCTTAAGGAGATCCCCTATGTCCCTTATCTCAGTTTATCAAGCAAAAATTGGCTGCGGCTGAAGTTCAAAACGTCTCCATATTTGTAAAAATCGGTGCTCACTCCTGAACACGGGGGTATATTAAAAGCTATTCAACTGGCTGCAGTTGTTTGTAAATTAATCTAACCGTTTAAATTACAGTTCAAAACTGTGCAACTTCCAAATTTCCCTGAATGCAATCACGAAATTATCCGGTCACTCTCTCACCACAGTGACCAAGAACTGTTGAACCTATTCAAGCGCCATCCAGATTCAGGTCAGTATTTCACAGCGCTCTTTTGCCGATATAGCCCGATTGTCTATACCCTGATTCGCCATTCCGCCAGATCTCCAGTCCAGGCGGATTACTTATTCGCCCTGACTTGGCGACACATTCTGCATGAGCTGGGAGGCTTAGACCTGCCCTTGGCTGAAGCGGATAAGGACACCCAAAAGGCTCCGTTGACACTGCAAGCCTGGCTGATTAATGTCACCGCCTTGTGTATCAATCAGGCTGTTTTGCCAGATGTGGAATCGATTCATTATTCGTTCCAAGCAGCGTCTCCACCGTTATGGTGTTATGTCGAGCGAGCCCTCGATCAGCTGTCGCCCCTGCAGCGGTTAATTGTTCTGATGGCCCAAACTTTCTCGTGGAGTGAGACCCGGATTGCGGCTTACCTCCAGGCGGAGGGTGAGCGGATGTCGCCAGTCCAAGTCAGGGTTCGCCTACAGGAAGCTTATAGAGTCTTAGAAGCAGCTTTGCCAGATGATATTCGAGCCATTTATTTAGAGCAGTTCGCTGCCCCATCTGCAGAAGCTCCAGCGGATCAATCCCAGGATAGTGATGATGATTCCTGGGATTTTGCCGAGTTGGATTTGGAGCCAACAGCTTTGGTTGGGGGGGACGAATAAGGCTGTTATGGGATAATTTTGTCGATTCGCTTAGTGGGGAGGGAGGACACAATGCGTTGTTTAGGAAAGTGGGCTCAAGTGTTGACAGTGGCTGCTGTACTGGGACTGTGCAGCCCGTTAGCGGCTGCAAATGAGCTCAGAAGCCAACTGGATATTCGACCCAATAACCGGACTGAAGGGCTGCCAAGGGATGTCGCCGATCAACTGCTGCGTCTAGGGGGGAGCCAGGAAGCAGCCGGTCAATATCAACAGGCGATTAATTCCTGGAGCCAGGCCCTAGCCATTTACCAAGAGATTGGAGATATGGCGGCGTCGGGTATTGCCTATGACTATATCGGCTTGACCTATGGTAATTTAGGCCGCTATGTCGAAGCTGAAGATGCGCTGAGGCGGAGGTTGGCTGTGGCCCGGGATAATGCAGATTTTCAAGGCCAAGTTTTTGGCTGGAATAATCTTGGCTCTATTTTTATCCAGCGAGGCGATGTGGGTTTGGCCCAGACTGCTTTCACAGAGGCGCTCACAATCGCCCGGAGTTTGAATAGCTATCAAGGCATTGGCTTATCTCTTAGCAACCTAGCACTAGTGGCCACAGCCCGGGGAAATGCGCAGGAAGCGGTAAAACTCTATGAGTCAGCCGCCAACTATCGATTTCGAGGGGGTGATCGCCTGGGTGAAGCAAACACCCTAAATGGCTTGGGGGATGCCTATCGTTCCCTGTTCCAAATGTCCGATGCGATTGGGGCTTATCGATTAGCTCTGCGCTCAGGTCGAGAGTTGGGCGATCTTGCCATCCAATTACGCGCAATTGATGGCTTATTGGCCATTTATCTCAATCGAGGCGATCTCCAGGATGCCCGCACGCTGCTGGATCAACGGGTCGCCCTAACGGCGGGACAAGCCGATCAGTGGCAGCAGCTTAATACTCTCCGACTCCTGGGAGAATACTATGAGCAAATTGGCGAACGGGAACTGGCTAAGAATTTCTATGAACAAGCGCTGGCGATCGCCCAACGGCTTGAAGACAGTCAAGCCGTTGTTTTCTTGAACAATCGGTTACTCGATTTGAGCAGTGCGTTGTCAGATTAATTTTGCATCCCTGGACCTCTCTACACGCCAAATTCCACTGCACCTTGAGATCGCGCAGTCTGCTGCCTCCAGGTAGTCGACTGCTGATCGCCGTCTCGGGTGGACAAGATTCGATCTGTTTAATCCAATTGCTGCGGGACCTGCAACCGAAGTGGGGTTGGATGACAGCGATTGCTCATTGCGATCATCGTTGGCGTTCAGATTCAGCCGATAATGCCGCCTTCGTAGCCAACCTCGCCCAAACCTGGCGGCTCCCCTGCCATCTCGAAATCGCCGATTCACCCCCCATTAGCGAAGCCGCCGCCCGACAGTGGCGCTATCAGGTATTTGAGACGCTGTCCTTAACCCATGGTTATGCTTATGTGGTGACGGGGCATACGGCCAGCGATCGGGCTGAAACGCTGCTCTACAATTTGATCCGAGGTAGTGGAGCAGACGGATTGCAGGCGCTCGTCTGGCGGCGTCCCCTGAGCCCCTGTCATCCAGAGATTCAGTTGGTTCGACCGCTACTGGAGGTAACGCGGGCTGAAACCAGCCAGTTTTGTCAAGAATGCGGTTTGCCCATTTGGGAAGACCGCACCAATCAGGATTTACAGTATGCTCGCAATCGGATTCGCCAGGAACTGTCGCCCTACCTGCAGACCCACTTCAACCCCCAGGTCGAAAAAAACCTGGCCCAAACTGCTGAGGTTTTGACCGCTGAAGTTGACTACCTGGAAGCCGCCGCCGCTCAGGTATTCGAGCAGGCTGTAACCAGGGTAAGAGAGAATGATCGCGATAATCCCAACCTGCGCCTCCATCGCCCTATCCTCCAGTCAACTCCCCTAGCTCTGCAACGGCGAGTTGTCCGCAGATTCCTGCAGCAGACCTTGCCCCATCATCCGAATTTTGATCAGGTAGAAAAACTGATAGCTCTGATCTGCGCACCCAATCGCTCCCGCACGGATCCCTTTCCGGGGGGGAGGATTGCGAAGGTGGAGGGGGAGTGGATTGTGATGGTGCGAGCGTTCCCATCCGCGAATGGAATTGCAGACTAGCTGAGAAAACAACATCGCAATAGATTGAAACTGGATCTCAGTTCTTAATCCCCTCTGCTCAATCCACGCCAACTCTTCCCTCCCTCCTCCCCCTACCGTGTACACAGATCTCGCCCCCGATTGCGAATTCACTGAGCTGGCCCCCCTAACCCCCTTAGGGTTGATTCTCTAAGTGAAGAATAATGCTAGAACCCTTGTTGAATGGTTGTCCTCCAGAAAAAGTTGAACCGAAACTCAGGGCTTTTGAAAATTTTCTCTCAACACAGATTTTCATGCTGAAAAGCCACCCTAAACAGGGATAGGTGATGGTAGCCGACTTACCAGTGAAACCCTTTAATCACAGGAGGTTGGGGTGCTTCATGAAACGTTACGTCATTACAATTGTAGGGTGACTTGCTGGAATATATACTAATCATTGACCAGTTTA
>JAKSDM010001143.1 GCA_022360135.1 Pseudanabaenales cyanobacterium
GCTACAGCAGCTAAGGGAAGCGTGGGCGGATAGAGAAAAATCACCGCCGACACCGTCACCATGGCGTTGATGAAGTAGTAGATGCCGATTTCCAGAATGGCTGGCAAACACATCGGCATCGTCACCCGCCAGAAAGTCTTGTAAAATGGGACAGACAGCGATGCAGACACCGCTTCAAATTCTGGATCAAGCTGTTTTAGCGCCGTGCTGGCGGTCAAGAAGCAAACCGTGGAGAAGTGGATGATGGTACACAGCACCAAAATTCCCATCGTACTGTAGAGCCCGTTGAGCGGATTTACCAGGGCGTATTTAGTGAAGGGAATACTGATGGTGCGCTGGTTGAAGAAGAAAACGTAGGCCAAACCCAACACTAGACCCGGCAAGGCCAGCGGTATTGTCGAGAGAAAATAGGTTACCCCCCGTAGCCATTTCAGACCCCTACCTTTTTCAACTAGATAGGCAATGGTAAACACCAGGGCAGTTCCCAACACAGCCGTGTAGAGCGACATGCGGATGCTATTCCAGTAGGCGGCGTAACCGCCGCCGCCGACTCGGCTAAAGTCGTAGTTACGGAAGCCCAGGCTAAAGTCGTAGGGCCATACTTTGACCAAAGAGGCGAAAATAATTGTGCCAAAAACAATGATGGCGGCCGACGCGATCAGGGTGCAACAGGCAAACATCGCCCAATCTAGAACCAGGTTAGGCTTGGGTTGCAACGGCACAGCCTTGGCGCTGACCAGCGCCGTTTGTCGTCGTTGGATAATCCGGTCGACCACAAAAGCCAGCACAGCCGGAACCAGTAGAAAGACGCTGATGGTGGCGCCCATGGAAAAGTTTTGCTGGCCAATCACCTGTTTGTAGATGTCGGTGGCGAGAACGTTGAAGTCACCGCCGACAACTTTGGGGACGCCAAAATCGGTAAAGGCCAGAATGAAGCAAACGAAAATCGCGCTAATCAGGCCATATTTGACACTGGGCAAGGTCACCGTAAAAAAGGTGCGTATAGATGACGCGCGCAAAGCCTGGGCGGCTTCGTACAAGCGGGCGTCGGTTAGGCTTAAGGCAGTGGTCAAGATTACCACTGCCTGAGGGAAACAGTAGAAAAATTCACCCATGACAATGCCAGTTGGGCCGTATAGGTTGATATCCCAACCAGCTTTGGTGATAAGCCCTTGGTTGCCAAACAGATAAATTAGTCCAATGGCGTGGGCTAAGGGGGGAATATAAAGGGGTAAAAGGCTCAACAGCCGAAAGACGCCTTTCCCCGGCATAGCCGTGCGGGTGAGCGCATAGGCATAGAGAAAAGCTAAGCTGACGGAGACCAGTGTGGCGGCGATCGCAACATACAAGCTGTTGCCAAACGAAGTTAGTAGAGACGGAGTTGTCAGATATTCCAGGTAGTTGGCAAGGCCAACCCAGTCACCATCCGTGCTTTGCCAACTCCGCAGCACCATCGGCAACAGGGGCAGAATCACACCCACTGTTAACCAAACAACGGCCAATATCAGCGCCATGCGCATGATCCAATCTTCCCGCGTGACCACTTGTTTGAGCGGTTTAGATACGGTCGGCGGCGGAGAAGAGGGAGGGGGAGAAGGAGATAGGAGCTGAGAAATCGTCATAACCGTAATGACTCTTTATTGGGCGTAATCATCAACAGCCGGTAATAGTTATGGCTATAGTTATGGCTATGGGTTTTCTGCTGCAAACACACGAATTTTCTCGGGAGGCAGTTGAATCGTCAACTTGGACTGAATGCTCAGATCAAACTGCAAAGCATCTGCGGCGGTGATCTCCACCCAAATAGGCTGTTCAATTATACCTGCAGGGTGCAGGGTTAGCTGGTAACTCGAGCCAAGAAACTCCAACCCTTCCACCACAGTTTTTAACCCATTCAGGAGTCCAGTAGGGGCCTTATTGCCCCACACTTGGATATCTTCAGGCCGGATGGCTAAGATCGCATTTTGGTTGAGCGGGACATCGTTTCTGGGCGCCTGAAGATAACTATCGCCGCATCGAATTTGATCCGTGGCCGTTACTTGCCCCGGTATAAAGTTCATAACCCCAATAAAGTCGGCCACAAATGGCGAATTGGGCTGATGATAAATCTCGTAGGCAGTGCCCACTTGCGCTAAGTAACCGTTGTTCATGACCACAATGCGATCGGCCATGGCCATGGCTTCTTCCTGATCGTGGGTCACCATCACCGTGGTGATGCCCAACTCCTTTTGTAATCGGGCAATCTCGCTGCGCAGCTTCACCCGGACTTTGGCGTCTAGGGCAGAGAGGGGTTCATCAAGCAGCAACAACCCGGGAGATAGGGCCAATGCGCGGGCTAGAGCGACTCGCTGTTGCTGTCCGCCCGACATTTGAGCTGGGTATTTATGACCCATTTGGCCCAACCCCACCTTGGTTAACAGTTCTTCCACCCGAGCGGCGATCTGGGCTTTGGGGCGACCCACATTTTCCAGCCCATAGGCAATATTTTGGGCGGCGGTCAAGTTCGGAAATAGAGCATAGGACTGAAATACAATCCCAAAGTCTCGCTTAGAAGGCGGTAGCGAAGATACCTCTTGGCCGGCTTGAATGACTCGTCCACTGGTTTGGGGATCGAGACCGGAAATAATCCGCAGTAGGGTAGATTTGCCGCAGCCGCTAGGACCGAGAAGACAGACTAATTCACCGGGGTAAATATCGAGATAGATGCCCTTGAGGGCGACAAAGGCGCCAAACTGCTTATAGGCATTTTCTATGCGTAGGTAAGGCTCTGCCTGCCCTTCGGTGGTCACAACGGTGCCGTGACGTTGGGCCTGTAGGGGGTCAGACACAACTGAGGGGGTGGGTTGGGCTGAAACTTTAGACTGTTCAGAGGAATGCATCATGGTAATTCCTGACTCGACTATCCTTTAGGCTCAGATTTACCGTCGTACCGTTTTGTCCACTCTTTGAGGATGCGATCGCGATTAAAGGCAGCCCATATAAAGTCATTTTTGGCCAGTTGAGCGAAGGGATCTGCCGGAAAGCCATCCGGTACAGGGGCGCTGGTCTTTACTGCAGTGATGGCGAATCCTTCTCCATATTTCTCAGAGATTTCGGGACTAATCGCCCAATCTAAGAAAGTCTTTGCAGCGGGCTTAATCACATCTTTTTTAATCAAGGCGTTGGCTTCCATTTCCCAACCAGAGCCTTCCGTCGGAAAGACGGGTTCAATGGGTTCCCCATCATTCTTTTGCTTCACGGCTCGGTAGCCAAAGGAGATACCGATGGGATACTCCCCGGAGCCCGCCAGCTTACAAGGTTTAGAACCCGAGTGAGTGTACTGAGCAATATTCTCATGCAATCTATCGAGATACTGCCAGCCGCCGTCTTCTCCCTTAAGCTGGAGTAAAGCCGAGACTGACAAAAAGCCTGTACCCGAGGAAGCCGGGTTAGGCATCACCAGATGTCCTTGATAAACTGGATCGGTCAAATCTTCCCAAGACTTGGGCATGGGCAGGCCATTGGCCTCTAGCTCCACCGTATTGACGCAAAAGGCTGAAATCCAGGCGTCAATGCCAACCCAATGGGGTGGATTCTGCGGATCTCGGAATCGATCTTGCACCTTATCTAATCCCACCGGCGCATAGGGTTCTAATATGCCTTGCTGGTCAGCTAGCACTAAGCTGGAGGCGGCTAATCCCCATACAACATCGGCCCGGGGATTCGCTTTTTCTGCTAAGAGCTTAGCGGTGACGATACCGGTAGAGTCGCGCACAATATTGACTGTGATATCAGGATAGACGGTTTCAAATTCGTCCAGGTATCCCTCAATCTGATCGTCTTCGATAGCCGTGTAAACAGTAATTTCGCCAGCTGTTGGGCTGGTGGTCTCAGCACTTGAATCAGGGCTTGTATCCGCCCCTTCTTCAACCACACAACTATTAAGGACTAGGGCTAGCATTAGACCAGCTAAAGAACTGGAGCTTATTTTCAAAAATTGTTTTCTGGAAAACATGGCGGCCTCTTTAAATTTGGAAATCAGTAAGCGAGAAATACGAGATAAATGACGATTGCTGGGCTGTTGCACTTAACTAGAAGAGAAAAACTTTAAAAGTAAATAGCGCTTCAATTTGCATGCCGTTTATTAAAACTTGCGAGTGGGTCGGTGACTATAGGAGCCGACGTTCTGTAATTTAAGAGAACTCTTTTTATACTTCGCGCGCCGGTTATAATGATTATTGCAATTCTTATCGGATCGCAGCGCGAATTGAAGCCTTATGCTTCTTTATAAGCAAAGATCACTTCGCCTCTGCGTCAGGTCCTCGATGATACAGACAAATTATGCATCTAGATGTCTAGACAGGATAATGATACCTATAATGTTTGAAACTTGGGTTAATACCCGGTTAAGCTTTGCGATCGCAGTCCTAGTCTGGGAGTTCAGACATGAGACACTGATTTTGTATTCTGGTTCTGAA
>JAKSDM010001192.1 GCA_022360135.1 Pseudanabaenales cyanobacterium
AAATGAGTTTCAGGTTGTGTTTATCAAGCTACGCCCCTAATCGGGGACTTCGCGGAGGAGCCACACAGTACGCCAAGGGTCTGGCCAGACCTGCTCAACCTCCCCGCTAACGGTCGCTCTGCCGATTTTTGAGACGCTTCAATCCTCCTTTCAGTGAAGTGTCCCGTTTTTAACCCAAACTATCCATGCTTTCCACAAGTAACCTCTCTGCAGCTCAGGCGGAGACCTATTACACGAAAGAGGATTATTACTCGAAGGAGGAGAAAGCTCACCCGTCGAAATGGGTGGGAAAAGGCGCTGCGGCTCTGGGATTATCTGGCGTGGTAAATCAGCAGGACTTCAGCAATCTGCTGGCGGGGAAGTCACCGGATGGCCAGTCGTTGACGGGCAGAGCCGTTGACCCCGAAAAGCGTCGGGCGGGGACAGATTTCACCTTCAGCGCGCCCAAGAGTGTCAGCATTGCGGCGTTGGTGCAGCAGGATGAGCGGGTGTTGGCGGCGCATCACCAGGCAGTCGGCAAAGCTTTGTCAGTCATAGAAGAGCGTTATGCTCAGACGCGGGTTTCAACGCCGACCGGGCGGCAAAAGATAACCACAGGGAACTTGACCGCTGCAGTCTTTACCCATTCCACCAGTCGGGAGGCGGAGCCGCAATTGCACAGCCATTGTGTTGTGATGAATGCCACGCAGCTGCCGGATGGACGGTGGTTTAGTTTCAGTAATGAGGCGGCGATCGCGAATCAAAAACTGCTGGGTCAGATTTACCAGAATGAACTGGCCTTAGCGCTTAAGCAACATGGCTACGAAATTGAACCCAAAGCCCATGGCCAATTTGAGCTGAAGGGATATTCGCCGGAACTGTTGAAAGCATTCTCAACTCGAAGAAAGCAAATCCTGAAACTGATCGAGGAATGGGAAGCCACTGGCGCTGAAAATAATCGAGCGCTGAGGGAAACGGCGACACTAATGTCGCGCAAGCGGAAGCCCAAGGAAGTCGATGAGGGATTGCTGCAACGGGGATGGAATGCGCTGATTCAGCTCAAAGGATTGGAATTACCGGAATTGCCTGAAGGTAAATCTCAGCTCACCCAGGTGGCAGCATCGGCTCAAACCTTGGTTGACTCTGCTATTCAGCATTGTGGAGAGCGGGAATCAGTGTTTCGGAGAACCAAGTTGGAGCGGTTTGTTTTTGAGCATCAACTGGGGGGGCAGAGTTTTGATGAGTTGGAGGATGCGATCGCAACCCACCCCGAACTCATCCAAGTGGAGGCAGGCAAGTTTACCACTCAGGCGGCGCTGAACCTGGAGTTGGATACGATTCGGCTGATGCAGCAGGGGAAGGGAGCAGTAGAATCTATTGCCCCGACTGCAATGGTTGAGGCTGGTTTGAGGGAGACATCATTGAATGCTGAGCAGAGGCGGGCGGTTGCGATCGCGGCGACAACCCCCGATCAAGTCATGGCTTGGCAAGGCGTAGCGGGCGCCGGAAAGACCTATGCCCTAAACACCCTGAAAGAATTAGCCCAGGCTCAAGGCTTTGAGGTGCGGGGATTAGCCCCTAGTGCTGAAGCTGCTCATGGATTAGGTGAGTCGTTGGGTATCGAAACGGAAACGGTTGCCGGTTTGCTGGTGTCTCAGGCTTGCGACCAATCCCAGCGCCCTAAGCTCTGGATTGTGGATGAGGCTGGTCTGCTGAGTATGAAGGACGCCCATGCGCTATTGAAACGCGCCCGTTTGGAGCAGGCGAGGGCGCTGCTGGTGGGTGATACGCGACAATTATCGGCAGTCGAGGCCGGAAATCCTTTCAAGAGTTTGCAGGCGGGGGGAATTACCACGGCCTATCTGGAAATCCATCGGCGGCAGCAGAGTCAAGTGCTCAGGTCCGCCGTTGAAAAAGTCGCTCAAGGCCAAATAGTAGAAGGCATTCAGCTTTTAGAGCAGGCGGATTGTCTGAAGGAATTGGCGGAGGCGGAGGAACGCTCCCAGCAGATCGCTCAAGACTATCTGAACTTGCCCGCCGAAGAGCGAGAGAAAACACTGGTGCTGACTGGGATGAATCAGGAACGGCTGGAGTTAACCCAAAGAATCCGAGCCGGATTACAAGCGGAAGGAACATTGGGCGCAGACAGTTTCACCCTGAAAGGGCTACGCCGGAAAGATTTGACCACTGCTCAGGCCAGCTATGTGACCGCCTATGCGCCAGGGGATGTACTCGTACCTGTTCAGGATTACCGGAAACAGGGGCTGTTGAGAGGAGAGCAATACACAGTTCTGGCAGTAGACAAAGATTCTCACCAACTGGCATTGGAGACGCCGAGTGGGTCGGTGATGTCAGTAGACCCGACGTTATGTCCTCGGAAGACGGTCTACGCGACCCAATCGATCCCTATAGCGGTAGGCGACAAGCTGAGGTGGACGCGCAATAACCCCAAGACGAAGGTTCGCAATGGTCAGACCTTTGTGGTAAAACAGATTGAGCCGGATGGCAAAGCAGAGATTGTTACCGCCGAAGGTAGGACCAGGCGCACTAGCCTCAGTGGGAAGCAGTATGTGGACTACGCCTGGGTCAGCACCACCTATAGCAGTCAGGGGAAAACAGTAAATCGAGTCCTGGCGCTGCTGGGGGAAACAACCCATCGAGAAGCATTTTATGTCGCCATCTCTCGGGCGAAGTATGGGCTAACGCTATACACTGCGAGTCGCGAGGAATTGACGCGACTTGCCCAGGCATCAAGAGCGAAGGAGAACGTGAGTGACTATGCGCCGTTATTTGGACAAGTAGGTGAGTATGAACAGCAACCTCAGAACCCAGAACTCGTCTCCAACATTGACTACCGAGCAGCTGGAGAGCGCATTGGCAAGCGTATTGCTGAACAACTTGCAGCCGTTGCAGGCGGAAATCCAGGTGAACACCGAACAATTAAGTCACTTGAATCAGAACGTGCAGGATTTGAGCAAGGGTTTGAACAACTTGCCGCAGCACTTGAGTCCCATCTTGAGCCGCTTGCTGATGCAATTGCAGACTATCGTGGCCAGCGAGACCTCCTCCGATGCGCGGGAGACCTTGCAGATGCAGCTACGGCAGTTAACCTCGGCCTTGAGCAGTTGGAACAGTCGGCTAAAAATCGAGCTGAGCTTACAGCATAGAGGCTTTCATAAATGTTTCATGCAAGAGGATTTACATTCACTTGATATTACTGTCACTGTCGCTTTCCTCTCAACAGTAAGCAATAAGTAAGCAGTAACCAACAACGACGACGGCTACGAAAACGTTTGTTAAAAAGCGTGTTCGCGCTAATTGCACCTCGTTCTATTCATAAGATGTTGGCTACTTTTTCTGGAGTTAAATTCTAAAAGACTGTATTAAAGTTCACCAAAAGAAAGACAGGGTTGTTTTCTTGTGTTCACGTCCTCCACAAAACGTGAAATTAGCCAGTTTGGCGACGTAGTCGTGCAACGACGGCAAAGAAATGTACAAAAAAGGCGGCGTGATGCACGTGCAAAGTTGTTGTTTTGCCAATCCAAACCTATTGCTTTTTTACCGTTCTCATTGCCGTCGCTGTCGTCGTTGTTTAAGCTCCCTAGTTTTACCTGGAGGTGGCCGCGATGTGATGTTGCATGTTTTAACGG
>JAKSDM010000209.1 GCA_022360135.1 Pseudanabaenales cyanobacterium
GCAAGCGGCTTTAATGTCCAGGCGAGCCTATGAGCAAGGTCTAGTGGGTCAATGGTATGCGGCGGATTATCTATCGACCCGGAATACGCCTATCTGGCTAGAACAATTAGTCCTCGCGGCTGACCAGTTTATTGTGGATCGACCTTTACCGTCGGGTGAAATCCCTCCAACTCCCTTGCAAAAGGGGGACGATGAAGTCTCAATCCTACCTACGAAAGAAGAGGATGAGGAAAACCAGGCATTTTTCGGTAAAACGGTGATTGCTGGGTATCCCTGGTTTGGAGACTGGGGTAGGGATACGATGATTAGTCTGCCAGGGTTGGCGATCGCAACCGGACGGCCTGAAATCGCCCGTCCCATCCTCCGCACCTTTGCCCGTTACCTAGACCAGGGCATGTTGCCCAACCTCTTCCCAGACGCCGGAGAAACCCCAGAATATAATACCGTTGACGCCATCCTCTGGTACTTCGAAGCGATTCGGGCCTATCACGCCGTGACGATGGATAATGATCTGCTGCAAGAGCTGTTTCCAGCCCTGGCGGAAGTGATCGCTTGGCATCAGCGGGGCACTCGCTACAACATTCACCTCGACCCTAGCGACGGCCTCATTTACGCGGGCGAATCGGGCCTGCAGCTCACCTGGATGGACGCCAAAATTGGCGACTGGGTAGTGACCCCTCGCATCGGCAAGCCTGTGGAGATAAACGCCCTTTGGTACAATGCCTTAACCATCATGGTGAAGCTCGCTCAACACCTCGGCAAATCTGATACAGAATATGTGCAGCTGGCTCAAAAGGCGGCCGAGGGATTCCAACGGTTCTGGAATCCTACCTTGGGATACTGTTATGACGTGTTGGATAGTCTCAATGGGAATGATGCTTCCCTCCGCCCCAACCAAATTTTTGCCGTGTCATTGCCTACTATAACGCCTAATGTAGGGACAGCCAGGACAGACGCACAGACACCACCCCTACTATCCCCGGCGCAACAGCGGGGGGTAGTCGATATCTGCGCTAAATCATTACTGACTTCCCACGGCCTGCGCTCCCTCGCCCCCAATCATCCTCAATATCAAGGACGATATGGCGGCGACCCTTACCAGCGAGACAGCGCCTATCACCAAGGCCCGGTTTGGGGTTGGCTGCTGGGTCCCTTTGTCCAAGCACACTTTAAGGTCTATCAGAACCTAGCCATCGCCC
This sequence comes from Pseudanabaenales cyanobacterium, assembly GCA_022360135.1. Classification (GTDB taxonomy): domain Bacteria; phylum Cyanobacteriota; class Cyanobacteriia; order Phormidesmidales; family Phormidesmidaceae; genus JAKSDM01. The sequence continues at coordinate 1,200 of JAKSDM010000209.1, forward strand.
GTAGTTTTCTAGAACCCACCATCAACCACTTGCAAGCAGGCTGCGTCGGCTCCCTCAGCGAAATCTTTGACGGTGACGCCCCCATCACCCCACGCGGCGCCTTCGCCCAAGCCTGGACAGTCGCCGAAGTGTTACGGGTGTGGTTGTTGGTGAATGAAAAAGACTGCTAACGCCTCCACCCAATCCAAAATCTAAAATCTAAAACCCAAAATCCAAAATCCAAAATCCAAAATCCAAAATTCAAAATCCAAAGGAGCCCCTCCATGACCGCAGAAGAAAAAAGACTACAAGACGCTCGTGAAAATGGCGCACCCTGGAAAAAGTGGGGGCCTTATCTGAGTGAGCGTCAGTGGGGCACGGTGCGAGAGGATTACAGTCCCTATGGCGAGGCATGGGATTATTTCTCGCATGATCAGGCGCGATCGCGGGCTTATCGGTGGGGCGAGGATGGCCTATTGGGAATTTCCGATGATAAGCAGCAGCTATGTTTTGCGATCGCCCTCTGGAATGGGGTAGACCCAATTCTAAAAGAGCGGATGTTTGGTCTGACAGGCAGCCAGGGCAATCATGGGGAAGATGTGAAGGAGTACTATTTCTATTTGGATAGTACGCCGACCCATTCCTACATGAAAGGGTTGTATAAGTATCCTCAAGCGGAATATCCCTATGCTTGGCTGGTAGAGGAAAACCAACAACGAGGGCGAGGGGGCATGGAGTTTGAACTGCTGGATACTGGGGTTTTTAACGAAAACCGTTATTTCGATGTGTTTGTGGAATACGCCAAAGGCGCTCCAGACGACATTCTGATCCAGATTACGGCGGTGAATCGAGGACCTGAGGCAAAAACGTTGCACCTGTTGCCGACGCTCTGGTTCCGCAACACCTGGTCCTGGGACGCCAATCAAGCCCAGCCCAGCCTTAAAGCAATTGCGGGGGAGCAGTCTGAGAGTGTGATCGAGGCGGATCATGCCGCTCTGGGAAAGCGATGGTTGTATTGCCAGGGAGTGGATGGACACCCCCAAGGGGCTCCTTTGCGGTTTACCGAAAATGAGACGAATTTCCAGCATCTGTTCGGCATTAGTAATGGGTCACCTTTTGTCAAAGACGGGATCAACAACTGTGTTGTCCAGGGTCGGGTAGATGCTGTGAACCCTAACCAGGTGGGCACTAAAGCAGCGGTGCAGTACAGGTTGGAAATTGGTCCCGGGCAATCTCAAACGGTGAAGCTACGGCTGTGCGATCGCCCCGATTTCTCCGAGCCGTTGGGGGCTGAGTTTGACCAAATCTGGCAGGCCCGGGTTCAAGACGCAGACGAGTTCTATCAGAAAGTGGCCCCCTTTTCCATCAGTGACGACGTTCGTAATGTGCAGCGTCAGGCCTTTGCTGGCATGCTGTGGACTAAGCAGTATTTTAATTACGACGTCAGCGCCTGGCTCAAGGGAGATGCCGCAATGCCGCCGCCGCCGCCCGAACGTCAGCAGGCTCGGAATCATCAATGGGTTCATCTAGAAAGTGAGGATGTGCTCTCGATGCCCGACAAGTGGGAATATCCCTGGTTTGCCGCCTGGGATTTGGCGTTTCATGCGATTCCGCTGGCGATGGTGGATCCGGATTTCGCCAAGCATCAACTCGATCTGATGACGCGGGAATGGTATATGCATCCCAATGGCCAGATCCCGGCTTATGAGTGGGCCTTTGGCGATGTCAACCCGCCGGTCCATGCCTGGGCGACCTGGCGGGTTTACAAGATTGAGCAGAAGCTACGGGGAGGCAAGGGCGATCGCCAATTTTTAGAACGCGTTTTCCAAAAGCTGTTGCTGAACTTCACCTGGTGGGTCAATCGCAAGGATGCTGAGGGTAAAAACGTATTCGAAGGCGGTTTCCTCGGCCTCGATAACATCGGCGTGTTTGACCGCAGCGCCCCCTTACCAACGGGCGGCTACATTGAACAAGCCGATGGCACCAGCTGGATGGGGATGTACTGCCTCAACATGCTCACGATCGCCCTAGAACTGGCGCTGGAAAACCCGGTCTACGAAGATATGGCCACCAAGTTTTTCGAACACTTCATTTACATCGCTGAGGCCATGAATCACATTGGAGGGGACGGTTCCCAGCTTTGGGATGAGGAAGATGGCTTTTTCTATGATGTGCTGTACTTACCCAACCATGAACGAATTCGGCTAAAAGTGCGATCCATGGTAGGGTTGATTCCACTGTTCGCAGTCACCACCTTAGAACCCGAGCTGCTGAAACGGCTCCCAGGCTTTACGGAAAGATTGGAGTGGTTCGAGGCCAACCGGCCTGAATTAAGTAATAATGTCGCTTGCTTTACCGAACCAGGTGTGGGACAAAGGCGATTACTGGCTATCGTCAAGCCCGATAAACTCCGTCGTGTGTTGGAGAAAATGCTCGACGAGGCAGAGTTTTTCGGGGCTTATGGTATTCGAGCCCTGTCTCGTTATCACCACGAGCATCCCTACATTTTTGCAGTCAATGGCGAGCAACACCGGGTAGATTATGAGCCTGCAGAATCCAGCACTGGGCTGTTTGGCGGTAATTCCAATTGGCGAGGACCGATTTGGTTTCCGGTCAATTATCTCCTGATCGAATCGTTGCAAAAGTTTTATCACTATTTGGGGGACGATTTCCAGGTGGAATGCCCCCAGGATTCTGGGCAGATGAGAACGCTTTGGGGTGTGGCCATGGAAATCACAGCTCGGATGATTCGTACTTTCGTACAGGATGATTCGGGTCGTCGCCCCGTCTACGGCGGCATCAAACCGTTCCAAACCGATCCCCACTGGCAAAATTACATTCTATTCCACGAATATTTCCACGGGGACAATGGCGCTGGCATTGGCGCCAGCCATCAAACGGGGTGGACGGGGCTAATCGCCAAATTGATTCAGCAATATAGCCGATATGCAGGCTAAGGGACTTGCGGATAAATAAAGTACCATGCACTCTAGAGGATGAGTTGGTTAAAAAAACTCGACTCCTCTGCGCTAATCTCTAACTTTGGGTACTTAAGGGTGATACTTAGCTACCTTCATTCGGAATGACACTTGGTCTCATTGAAATTTTCAATGCACAGGTACTTATCACTTGAGTCGCTAACTGATGATTGAGTTGTTCCAGAAGTTGAACCAGATCTTTATACTGACTCAACAGGCGTATTTCTTCTCCCCTTCTACGTTTACTTTGACGATAAGCAATCAGTGGAGCACGATTCAAGCGCAACCGCTTAATTGTAAAATTTCAAAATTTCATGACGCAGAGTTGAATTTTCCTCTGTAATTTTCTGAATGCGCTGTGTTGTGGCGGTCAGTTGGGCTAACGCC
>JAKSDM010001284.1 GCA_022360135.1 Pseudanabaenales cyanobacterium
AAGGTTTCCGAGGTCAACCAAGCATTGATTTGGGTTTGTAACTGCTGGCACAGTTGCCGAAACTCACCCTCAGAAAAGTGAGTAATCACCCCGCTGGAGACGATTTCGAAGTCGCGGGCGGTGCGCAAACTGCGCAGGTGATAAAAGGCCTCATAAAGCGTCTGCCAACGTTGATAGAGCCGGTCAATCTCTGGGGCCGGGGGTAAACTGCCCAGAAATTGCATGGGATGCCGTTTGTCATCCGTTTGGGAAATGCGAGCAGTAATGCTGGGACAACCCTGTTGCAAGTCGCCTGAGCCCAGATTGATAACGACTAGCCGGCTCATCTTGATTTTCCTGTCCAGAAATTAACTACCAAAGTAAGTGCAGGATCTGCCCTAAGTATAGAGGATGTTGAACCTGTTCACCTGACAGATTCAACTAGGTTACTCTTCAATAGTGAGAAAGGTCAGCAAAAATTGATAGTACCCTGAGGGGATAAATTTTATCTGAGCGAGATAACCCGAGGGGTTAGCACCTTCGCGACCCCAGGGTCATGGGAGGTGAAAATCAGCGTTCCTCCCCGATCTGTAAAGGTTTTCAACGTTTGGAGCATGAGGCTGAGAGAGGTTGGATCTTGGCCTACCATAATCTCATCCAAAAGACAGATACGAGGTTGGCGAGCCAGAACAGCCGCCAGCGCTAAGCGGCGTTTTTGTCCCTGTGAGAGGGCGTGGGGGTGCTTATCAGCGCAATGCTTAAGATTCATTTGGACCAGCAGCGCCTCCGCCTGGTCGGGAGAGACACTGGGCTGCATGACCTCAGACTGGACGCTGTCGGCGAATAGCTGGTGGTTGGGATTTTGCAATACAAAACCCACTAATGGGGCGATTTTCACCACACTCCATCGCGTCACATCGTGGGCCAGGAGATCGAGCTGGCCGGTGGTGGGTTTGAGTAGACCACTGAGTAGTTTGAGTAAGGTGGTTTTACCACAACCGTTGTCGCCTTTGAGTAAGACAACTTCTTGGGGATGAATCCGCAGGTCGGGGAAAGCGGGGTAGCCCCCCCAACTGAGGTCATGGGTTTGCAGGATTAGGTTAGACTCAACCCGAGCTGTAAAGGCATGAGCAGGACTCGATGTTTCCATAGCGTCAGCTTCCTTTAAAGCAGGATGCGCCTGTTTCTGCTCAGATAGAGTCCAGGGCGAGATCTGGCCGTCATCAATCCGATACGCCCGATCGCAGAGGGTCCGTAGCAACTCCAGACGGTGCTCAATCAAGAGTATGGCCTGTCCCTGACGGACGCGCTGCTGCAGTAGATCGAGCAGTAGGCTGACCCCAGCGGCGTCCAAGTAGGCAAAGGGCTCATCTAATATCAAGATCTCTTGATGCCGGGTCAGCAAGCAGGCCAAGAGGAGCCGTTGCTTTTGCCCCGCCGAGAGTTGACCAATGCGCCAGGTCTGCTGAGCCGCCAGGTTAAATTCATCCAGGGCCGCTTGAGCCAGGGCTTGAATCTCCCCAGGGGGCAGGTTCCAGTTTTCCAGGCCAAAGACCACCTCATCCCAAACCTGATCGGTAAACAGCTGGGTTTCTACGTTTTGCAGCATCACGCCCATGGCTTGAGAGCGCTGCCGAATCGACCAATGGCTGATCTCGCACCCTCGATAGACTACCTGCCCCGATAGGTTTCCCCCAGTATGCTCTGGGGCAATGCCGGTTAAGCAATTTAAGAGTGTGCTCTTACCGCTGCCAGTGGCGCCCGCTAGCGCCACCAATTCTCCCGCCTGGAGAGTGAGGTGAACGCCCTTCAAAGTGGGCTGCTTCTGTCCGACATAGGTGAAGGCGAGATCAACCACCTCCAGGAGCGGCGGTTGCAAACTTAAGCAGGCGTCGTCAGCAGTGCAGGTCATCGGCAATTAGCCTCCCCATTCCAGATAGCCAATCAGACTCAACCAGAGCAGGGCGCCGAAGCAAAAGTATGTATCCACCATCCGCCACCGGCTCGGTTGACTATTGCTGCGAGGGGCTGTTGGCGAATATCCTCGGGTCTGCAAGCCAATTGTCACATCATCGGCATAGGCCACCATTTGAAAGACTAAGGGCGTGATCAGGCCAGAAAACAATTTTTCCGGGCGGCGGCTGAGATTAATCCCACGTAACTGATTCGCCTCCCAAATCCGCTGCACCTCCTGCTGCATCAGGGGGAAGAAACGCCAGATGAGCATTAAGCTGAGGGTCAAAAAACTGGGAAACCGGGCGGCCTGTAGGGCTCGAATTAGATCGGTCGGCGGGGTGGTGAGAGCTAAGATGGGGGTAGGCAGTAAAATCGCCAGCAGTCGCAGGGTGCTGAATGCGGCTTTGGGCCAATCTCCCAAGAGCCAGCCAGAGGATACGGTAAACACGGCCAACATTAACAAGCCATAGAGCAGTAGCCAGAGGCGAACTCTGATCTGAGAGAGTAGCAGCAATAACCCCCCTACTAGCGTCGCCATAGCGGCTATGTGCTTGAGAAAGAGGGCCAGACTGATTAACCCAAAACTAAGCCCCATCTTCAGGAACGGGTTAATCAGGTGAAGAAAACTACGGCGAGGCGGCGATCGCTTAAAGGTCGGCATCTAGCTTGCCTGCTCGCTTCAGTTGCCGCACGATCGACTCCCCCAACCACCAGCCGATGGCGCCGGTAATCCCGGCGGCGATCGCCAGCCCTCCGATCAACCAGGGCTGAGTTAAGAGTTCAGCGAATTTACCGCCCAGCATCAACCCAGCGCTAACCAGACCAATCACTACGGCGCTGACAAAGAACACCACTGTCGCCAGTAAGCGATTCGTTTTAGGGCGATAATTGCCGCGCAGAAATATAACCGCTTCTGTCAGCAAAGTGGTCAGAAATAGATAAAGCGTAATGGCGGGGGAGATCGGCGTCATCAAGATTGCCAGGGGCAAAATCATCAGGGCGACGCTGCCCCGTCTTTGCAGTCTGGCCATGCCCAGAGTAAGAAAGACGCCGCCGATGGGAGCCCAGGCGACCAGTTGCATGAACGGCGGCACTAATGGGCCAATTATAAAAACAGACGCCACCATGCCAATGGTCATGAAGGCGGCAAAGACGTAGTCTCGTAAGCGCCAAGGGGTTTTCATCGCAAATTAGACTCAAAGCCATTTCTAGTAATTTATCAACATTTACAACACCCCTGCACCCCACCCCCTATACCCTGCCTTTTGCGGCGGTGATGGAAATGGGGCGGCGATTTGCTCGAAAATCCCAGAAAATGAAGGGCGCGAGGCAGGGGGATAGGAATTAGCTTGACGATTTGAGTTCGAAGGTTGACCGTTGAAGCTCAGGGCTTAGAGGTTGGAGCAGTTTACTCGGCAATTCGGGTTCTGAGCTTCGTTTTTGGAGTAGAAAGGTTGAATACATCTTAGTAAAGGCAGGGTATAGGGTGTATGGAGCAGAGTATAGTACAATGCAAATGGAAAACGGCTACAGTTAGGCCAAACGGCTGATGACAGTCGCTTGGGCAACCAATATGATAGAGACATCTTAAGCGTCACTAGAATCAGGGTAAAAGCGATGACTCGATAGAATTCATGAGGTGCTCGCTCATGCCGCAAATTTTGATCGTCGAAGACAATCTCCGCCTATCAGCGGTAATGAAAAAAGGCTTAGCTAAGCATGGGTTGGCGTCGGTGGTCGCCCACGATAGTGATGAAGCCTTACAGCAGGTTCAACAGGATACCTTTGACCTGATTCT
>JAKSDM010000116.1 GCA_022360135.1 Pseudanabaenales cyanobacterium
AGCTTAAGCCCCTTAGTTTTTGCAACATCATGGAAAACTGATATCAGTAATATTGGCATTGATTGTCTGAAGCTCTTGATTATGAATCAATTGGTACAATCTTATTGATGCAGCGGCTCTCGATTTTGTTGGTTGGTTCAATTAAAGTCATTGGCTCATGTCTGCTGAGCAAAAGCTCTCCTTAGCCGCATATATAGCGGTAGCAGCAGCAGCAGGACGGCGATGGCGATAATAGTCCCGGCCAGCGGACGCTCGAAGAGAATAGCTGGCGAACCGTGATTCATCAGTAGTGATTGCCGCAGAGACGTTTCTGCCAAGGGTCCTAGCACAATGGCCAGCACTGCTGGGGCCATGGGGTATTTGAGTTTGCGTAGCAGATAACCCACGACGCCAAAAATCAGCATCAGCCAAACATCATGCATATTATGGGTGGGAGCATAGCCGCCGACAATACAAAGGACAAAGATTACTGGGGCCAGAATGGTGAAAGGCAGCTTCAATACTGCGATAAATAGAGGAATAAAAGCCAAGTTGATGATCAGTGCAAACAGGTTGGCCACATACAAACTGACGATCGAGCCCCAGACGAAATCCGGATGTTCGACAAATAACCGAGGTCCTGGCTCCAGTCCCCAAATCGCCATACCACCAAGCAGAATGGCTGTGGTGGGCGATCCGGGAATCCCAAGCGTCATCATAGGCAGCATTGATCCAGTGCTGGCGGCGTTGTTCGCGGCTTCCGGCGCGGTTACGCCATCCAGATTTCCTTCGCCAAAGGTTTTAGGGTGTTTGGAAAGCATCCGGGCAACGCCGTAGGCCATCAGGGCGGCGGGGGTGGCCCCCGCCGCCGGCAAAACCCCCACAAAATAGCCTAAAAATGAGCCCGTCACCATACTTTTGAGGTTGGTTCTGAGCCGCTTCACACTGTCTATAATCCGACGTAGGCTAATCTTAGCCTGGGATAATTGGACTTCTCCTTTGCTAGTTTCAAGCGTCCACAGGATCTCGCCAATACCATAGAGACCAATCGCCAGTACCAGAAAATGAATGCCGTGAAAAAAACCAGGGATATCGCCGAAGATGAGCCTGGGCTCACCGCTGACCACATCTAAACCCACTGTACTCAAAACTAGACCCAGGAGGATTGAGAACAAGGTTTTTGGGATATTGCCGCCGCCCAAACCGACAAAGGTAGCGAAGGCGAGCAACATCAGGGCGAACTGTTCTGGCGGACCAAATGCGAGGGCGAATTTTGCCATGGGTTGGGCGAAGAGGGTGAAAAGCACCACTGAGATCGTGCCGCCGACAAATGAGGC